>CALLUJ010000044.1 GCA_938011245.1 uncultured Aquimarina sp.
ATTTCTTTGGCTGAAAAACTCTTCTTTGTAGAGCTTATTAAATGCATCGCTATGAACCAATATTGAAAACTCAATTTACTTGATTGCATTACTGTTCCTGGACGAAGAGAAGTCCTAAATTTACACTTTTTACATTCGTAACTACATTTGTCTTTCTTCCAATAATGGGCTAAGCCGCCACATTTCTTACAGGTAATACCTTCTTGATTTCGAATTTCTTTAAATTTAAGTTTACAACTTAACTCATCTGGATATTCTTTATAAAAATCTAATATGCGCATTTTTATTGCTCTTAACTTAGGTCTAAATTACAAAATTAGGTACTAATACGGATAAGCATAAATTTTGAATAAACACTAATCCAAAAAACTATTTAATATTAGTTTAATTCCTCTTAGAATTAAGAAAATTGCTAGTAACATAAAAATTACGCCTATAATGAGTACTACAATAAACATAAAATGTTCTTTATTTTTAAAAGCACTAGAAAGTATTACAGGACTTAAAATTAATACTCCTAAAGACATTGCTAAAGTTTTTACTCCTTTAGCTAACATTTTTTTATTGGTTTTTTTGTTTTCCATTAAGCGTATTATAGTTTACAATGGCATTGCGCACATTTCCAAATTTAGTAATTAAATTTGTTGCTTCTAGTCGAGAAACCTCTATTTCTAACATTAACATTTCAATAGCACGATTTACTAGTTTATCGTTACTTAACTGCATATCGACCATCTTATTTCCCTTAACTTTTCCTAATTGAATCATTGTAGCAGTAGATATCATATTAAGTATTAATTTTTGTGCAGTTCCTGCTTTCATGCGAGAACTGCCTGTTATAAATTCGGGACCTACGGCTACTTCTATTGGTAATTTTGCCGTTAATGCTAGTGGACTTTGAGGGTTACAGGTAATACAAGCTGTGTTAATTCTTTTTGTATTACATTCTTTTAATGCATTAATAACATAAGGAGTGGTTCCTGAAGCTGCAATACCTATAACTATATCTTTATCTGAAATTTTTCTTGCCTTTAAATCTTCCCAGCCTTGTGAAGTATTGTCTTCTGCATTTTCAACCGCTTTACGTATAGCCTTATCTCCTCCTGCTATTATTCCCTGAACCAAATTCGGAGAAACCCCAAATGTTGGTGGACATTCGCTTGCATCTACCACTCCTAATCTTCCGCTTGTTCCTGCTCCAATATAAAATATTCTACCGCCTGTTTGTAATAAATTAGTACACTTATCTATTACGCTTTCTATTTGAGGTAATATTTTCTCGATGGCATAGGGAACGGTTTTGTCTTCGTTATTCATGTTCTTAATAATCTCCATAGAAGACATTAACTCTAAATTCTTGTAAGCTGATTCTTGCTCTGTAATTTTTTTAAATAACATATAAGTGTTTTTAATCTTCTATAGCTGTCACAAAATTATCATTTTCAAACAATTGCGTAGATGCAAAATATACTTCACTTACTCTAAAGTATCCAAAAGGAAAATTACCTTGATTTGTTTTATTTATAATATTTCCTCTTGCTGTAAAAGGAACCGTTCCAAACGGACCATTAGCATCTCCTGTACTTAAGGTATTTATTGCGTTTAAAAAAGAATCTAACCGTTTATTAGACCCATAAAGTTTAAATATTGGGGTTAAAGAAACAGTATCATCAAAAAAATAAGTGAATTTTATTTCTTCACCATCCGTAAAAAACTCGTCCGTTATAGGAGCAATATTCGAATCGTCTAAGTATAAAAAGTAATAATTCCTTTGACCTTCCAAATCATCAAATGAAAAATCAACAATAATATCATCTTCATCAAATGCATTATTATCGTTTTCTATTTGGTCAATACTTGTAAAAGGTGTTGAAAAACTGAGAATTTCCTTTGCTTCATAAACTTCATTATTATAAAGAACTCTTAACGTATATTCTACATTATTAAAAATTTCAAAAGTTGGGTCTTGAATTTCAAAATCTCCTTGACTACTTACTAATACTAAATCAAAAACTTCATTTGAATTAGTATTTATTATTAAAACTTGAGCGTTGTTAACAAAAATAGGAGTTTCTGAAAAAAATGGAGTTGTTAAAGATAAATTTACAAAAGCTTTATCCCCAATAAAATTTTCATCTTCATCAAATTGACGCTCTATGCTGGCATCTATTACCAACCTAGGAGAGGTTTCTGGCACATCTACATCAATAACCTCTTCACAACTTAATAGATTTATTATTCCTATTAATAGGCATATTATTTTTTTCATAGTTATTAAAACTTAAAATTATAAGTTATAGAAGGAACGATACCAAAGATTGATAGTCGGGAAGCTTCATTTTTTTTAGTTTCTGTATTTTGAGTAAATGTTATAGAAGATGCATTTTGCCTATTATATAAGTTATATATGCTAAATACCCATTCTCCCTTCCATCTTTTTTCCGAATTAGGTTTTGGGGTATAATTTAAGGCTACATCTAAACGGTGATAATTGGGTAAACGATTAGAGTTTCTTTCTCCAAAATTTGGAATTACTAAATTTCGAAAAAGACTATACTGGCCTACTGGATAAGTTGTAGGTAGTCCTGTTTGAAAATTAAAAGAAGTATTAATTTTCCATTTATTAGAAAATCTATACGATGAATTTAAAGATAGATCGTGAGTCTTATCAAAATTTGTTACAAACCATCTTCCATTATTTATTCCTGGCTCAATAACGTTTCTACCTGGTATTCGTTGTTCTGCTCTAGATAATGTATAGGCTAACCAACCTTTAAAGTTTCCTTTTGTTTTTTGTAACAATAATTCTAAACCATAAGATCTGCCTTTACCAGTTAATAGTACTCGCTCAATGTTTTCATTGGCAATAATATCAGCTCCATCAATATAATTTACTCTATTTTTTAAATCTTTAAAATATGTTTCTATTGAAAAGCTATACATTTTGTCTTTAAAAGATTTAAAATAACCTAACGCATATTGGTTACTTTTTTGTGGCTTAACAAATGGTCCACTAGGTTCCCATAAATCTAATGGTGTGGGAGAAGTAGTATTAGATATTAAATGAATATACTGTGTAGTTCTTTGGTAGCTTATTTTTAAGGAACTTTTTTCATTCAATTCATAAGATATATTTGCTCTAGGCTCTAAATTAACGAAACGACTTTGAACTTCACTAATACTAGAGGTTCTTGTTTCTATAATTTCACCTTCTTCATAAATACTTAAATCTTCATTAAATACTACTGGTAAATTATCTTTAAAAACAGGAATACTGTCTTGGCCTAATCTTGAAAACGTACTTAATCTTAATCCTATATTTGTTGCTATTTTTTTACTTATTTTATGTTCTGCTTCAAGGTAATATCCACTTTCGTAAGCATTTTTCTTTACTAATTGATCTTCTCTTATGTTAGAATCGGAACTATTAGGCTTTATCCTACCTGGATTAAAATTATAGTATAATTGATTTGTCCCGTATCGTAAGATTGTTTTATCATTTAGGTAATGAACTAAATCATACTTAATATTATAATTATCAATTCCCGAATTCCACTTAAAACCTACAAAATCTAACTCTAAATTATAATCGTATTTAGAATAAATTAACGATACATTCGAAAATAAACGATTTCCAAAAATATGATTCCAACGTAAGTTTATAAATTGATTTCCGTATTGATTAAAAAATTGACTTCCTAATTCAAATACATCACTACCAAAGTAGGAAGACAAATATAAATTGTTCTTATTATTAATTTTATGGTTCAGTTTTAAATTAAGATCATAGAAATAAGCTTTATTTTGTATGTTAAAAATGGGTAAAAAAAGATGTACATACGACGATCTACCTGCTACTAAAAATGAAGTTTTTTGTTTTTTAATTGGTCCTTCTACTAATAATCGACTAGAAAGTAACCCTATTCCTCCTTCTACTTGAAATTTCTTATTATTTCCTTCTCTTTGATGAATATCTAATACCGAAGAAATTCTGCCTCCATATCTACTAGGAATTCCTCCTTTATATAATTTTAAATCCTTAATTGCATCGGGATTAAAAATTGAAAACAACCCAAATAAATGAGACGAACTAAATAAAGTAGCTTCGTCTAACAAGATTAAATTTTGATCTGTAGCCCCTCCTCTTACATTAAATCCAGAAGCTGCTTCCCCTGCATTGGTTACTCCTGGTAATTGTAATAAAGCTTTAACTACATCCACTTCTCCTAAAACAACGGGCAACTCTTTTATCGACTTAATTGATAGCTTGTTTACGCTCATTTCTGGAGTTTGTATAGAAATTTGACTTTTTACATTTTCCACAATTACTTCTTCTAATGTTTCTGATATTTGTTGCAAAGAAACATTATGTGTAATATCGTTTTTTTCTTTTAAGTTTACTTCATAAGATTCATAACCCACATAATTGTAACTAATCTTATAAGCTCCTTTCGGAATACTCAAAGAATAAAAACCATAATCATTAGTAATTGTTCCTTTTTGTAATTCTTTAACATAAACACTTACACCTATAAGTCTTTCATTATTCTTAGCATCAACAATAGTACCACTCACCGTTATTTTTTGAGCAAAAACATTTAATGCTAAAGCAGTTAAAAAAACAAATAAAACATAGGTTAAACGAAACATACTGTATTTTTCATCTAACCTACGAATTATGTATTAACACTTAATAAAAAACAATCTTATTTTTTAATTAATTCTTACATTATAAAGTTCAAAAACGTTAAAATGTAAAATTTGACAGATAAAAAGCAAAAAAAGCTTGTGTAATAGTTTTACTTGCCTTACTTTTGGTATGTAATAAATTAATTTGTTCTGTAAAGAGAACAATGATTGATTGATTTTAAGTTAGAGTTAATGTTTTAATTTTAGACTAAGTTTCGAAATTAAAATGATTTGTGTTGAGAACGGGAGGTGGAGATCTCCCGTTTTTTTGTGCTCTTATTTGTATTTTAACAAATCTAAAAATAAGATTGGCATTCCAGTTTCTTTTACAAATAACACCAGTTACCAATTAAATCTAATATGGTCTCTCCTACTCTATAAAAGCTCTTAATATTTTTAATTTAATAACTCCGCTATTTTATTTTCTAATGCTTGTCCTCTTAAGTTTTTTGCTATAATTACACCCTTTTCATCTAACAAAAAAGTAGCTGGAATAGAACGTACTCCAAAAGGTTTCCCTAAAGGTTCTTTCCATCCTTTTAAATTAGATACATGCTTCCATATAAGACCATCTTTATCTACTGCATTTTGCCATTTTTCTTTACTTTGGTCAAACGAAATTCCTATAATTTCTAAACCTTTATCTTTATACTTATTGTACACTCTAACAACATTAGGATTTTCTAATCGGCAAGGTCTACACCAAGAAGCCCAAAAATCTAATATTGTAATTTTTCCTAAATTACTTTTTAAATTAAATTTTTCTCCCGATAATGAAGGGGCTGTAAAATCTATTACTTTATCTCCTATTTGATTTTTAATTTCTACAATACTATTAATTGAGGTATTTAAATTAATTCCTAAGCGAGACTCTTTTAACTCGAGAGGTAAATTATCGTAAAACCCTTTAGCTTCTGCTACGGAGATTGTTTTAAAACTTACTAAATCTGACAGAGCCATAATACCTGTTACGGTTTTAGGGTGTTCTTTTACCATCCTAAAACGCATTTCTTTTTGTGCTTCTTGTAAAGAATCCGAACGTCTTTTTATTTCTTTAAAAGCAGTGTAATCTCCTGTACTTTTAGCTTCATTGGTTTGTTCTGTAATCGATGCCTGCACGTCTGCTTGAGCACTAATTTTATTCAAAAAATCGCTAAAAATTATATTCTCTTCCCCTCCTTCAATTTTAGCTGCTCTTAAATTACTTACATCTGCAGTAATAGTAATAAGCGAATTTTCTGCAATAAGCAGTATATTACCTTTGCTAGATTTTTCAAAAGTTAAATAATTAAAATCTTTAGTTTCTACATTAGGCAAATCTATTTCAAATTTACCATTGTTAATTTTAGTGGAATCTATAATAATAGCTCTGTTGGCATCACTTACTTTGTTTACATAAACCATTTCCCCTTCTTCAAAACCAGTAAGATTTCCTGTAATATGATAAGCGTTTTTAGCATCTTTATTACAAGAAAAAATGGCTAATGATGCTAAAATGAATATAATCTTTTTCATTTTTAATATTTTTTAAGGCCTAAATATAGTTGAATCTAAATTATAACAATAGTAATTTATTAATAATATATATGTAGTATGCGTTACCATGTGGAACAAAAATAGAAGGGTTTTGCTGCAATTGATGCTTAAATTCCTGTAAGGATAGCAATTGTACCGCTTGCACTTCTTCTTCTTGTAATTTTAAACTTGATAATCTAAAATCTGTTTTAACTCCGTATAAATAATTAAACTCATTATCTAAAAAATTAGGCTTAGGAATTTTACTTCTTTTAATCCTTTTAAAAAACTGAAGTTGCGAAGCTTCTAATTCTAATCCTATTTCTTCTTTAATTTCTCTTAGAGCTGCGCTAATTGGATTGTCTCCTGCAGATAAATGTCCTGCTACCGATATATCCCATAGATTGGGATACGAGTCTTTGTTGGCAGAACGTTGCTGTAATAAAACTTTATTTTGAATATTTACTATCCAAACTTGTGTACTGGCATGCCAAAGCCCTTGTGCATGTGCTTCTGATTTTAAACGTGTTTTCCCTGAGAAGCTACCCCTACTGGTTAAAATATCTATATACTCATCCACAATATTGTTTATTAACATAAAAATTCAGGGTTGAAATTTATCAACCCTGATGTATAAATTAATCTTCAAAATAACTAAATGTTTCTCCCGCTTTTATGGTTAACAAAGTTTCGTAAATTAATTTTATTACATTCTCTACATCTTCTTGATGTACCATTTCTACTGTTGTATGCATATACCTTAAAGGTAACGAGATTAATGCAGAAGGCACACCTCCATTGCTATAAGCAAAGGCATCGGTATCGGTTCCTGTTGCTCTGCTTGAAGCGTGACGTTGAAAAGGAATATTCTTATTTTCCGCAGTTTCTAAAATACGTTCTCGTAACTTCTGCTGAATTGCTGGCGCATAAGACACTACTGGGCCATCTCCTATTTTACTATCTCCTTCTGCCTTTTTATCAATCATAGGTGTTGTGGTATCATGGCACACATCGGTAACAATCGCTACATCAGGTTTAATACGTTGAGTAATCATTTCTGCTCCTCTAAGGCCTATTTCTTCTTGAACGGAATTGGTTACATATAATCCAAAAGGTAATTTATTTTTATTTTCTTTTAATAAACGAGCTACCTCTGCTATCATAAAACCTCCCATACGGTTATCTAAAGCCCTACATACAAATTTATTTTTGTTAAGCACCATAAACTCATCTGGATACGTTATAACACATCCCACATGCACTCCTAGGGCTAATACTTCATCTTTGGTAGTACAACCTACATCTATACTAATATTATCTAGTTTTGGAGGTTGCTCTTTGGTTCCTCCTCTACGTGTGTGTATTGCTGGCCATCCAAATAGCCCTTTTACAATACCTTTTTTAGTGTGAATGTTTACGCGTTTTGATGGTGCTATTTGATGATCGCTTCCTCCATTACGAATTACGTAAATTTGACCGTCATCTGTAATATAATTCACATACCAAGAAATCTCATCGGCATGTCCTTCTATTACTACTTTAAATTCTGCTTCTGGATTTATAACTCCAACAGCAGTTCCATAAGGATCGGTAATAAACTCATCCACATAAGGCTTTAAATAGTCCATCCATATTTTTTGCCCTTCCCATTCATATCCTGTTGGTGATGCATTATTCAAATATTTTTCTAAAAAAGTCATCGACTTCTTATTTAATATACTTTTCGTAGCCATATTTATATCAATTTTTAACGAATTTAATAATTATACCTGTAATCTTAATCTAAAATGTCTATTGGATTACTATTCATATTCTTATTTTTGGCATAGTTTTATCTTAAGATATAGTATGAGATTAATTAGTGTTACTTGTTTCATGTATTTAATCTGTTTTTGGACGTCTGCCCAAAAACTAGATTTAAAAACTAGTGATTCTATTTCTAATGTTCCTGCTAAGGATGAATTTTTATTTATGATGGAAGGCGATTCTACTGCAGTAAAAGCTTTTCAACTAAATGAAGTAGTAATTCTTAATAAAATAAAATTTAAAAATAATTTAGAATACAAAAAGTACTTAATCTTAAAACGAAAAACCAGAAAAGTTTATCCTTATGCAAAAATGGCTGCCGATACTTTAACCAATCTAGTAACTAAATTAGAAGATATTAAAAGAAAAAGACATCGAAAAAAGTATATAAGACAGATGCAACGTTTTATGCAAAATAAATTTTCAAAAGAAATTAAGAAAATGACTCGTACTGAAGGTCAAATTTTAGTAAAATTAATACATAGACAAACTGGAGAAACTATGTATAATTTAATTAAAGAATATCGCAATGGTTTAAAAGCCTTTTTTTACGAAAAAACAGCTAGCTTGTTTAATCTTTCTCTTAAAAAAGAATTTAATCCTAAAGAAATATATGAAGACTACCTAATTGAAGATATTTTAGAACGTAGTTTTCAAAGTGATATTTTAGAACGCCAGAAATCTCCTTTAAATTATAATATTTTAGAATTATCCAATAAATGGAAAGTACCAAAGGTCTAGTCTAAACATTCAACTTCCCATATTTTACTAAAAAATAAAGTAATATTATAGGTAACGCCAACACTCCTACCATTAACGAATTAGCTACTAGTAAATCTGGATTTACTAACAGTGTAATAATATAACCTCCAACAGCACCTCCAAAATGAGCATCATGGCCAATATTATCCATTTTGTTTCGCATAGCATAAATAGAATACAACATAAATGCTGCTCCTAAAATAAATCCTGGAACATCTACAAAAGGAAAGAATATAAATTGAAAATCTCGCATAGGCTCTAATAAAACGGCGCTATACACTACCCCCGAAACAGCACCACTAGCTCCTATAGCAGCATAATGATATTCATTTTTGTGAAAGAAAAATGAAATTATATTACCAAATAAAAGCGATCCTATATATAAAATCAAAAAATTGATATCGGTAAAATATTGTAGTACTATGGGAGCAAAAATATATAGTGAATACATATTAAATAGTAAATGCACCCAATCTCCATGAAGAAACGCAGACGATATCATACGTAATTTCTCTCCGTTATGAATACTGCCAATATGAAACTTATACTTATTAAAAAAATGGCTACTATTGAACCCTTGGTAAGATAATGCTATATTAACTCCTATAATAATTAAAACTACAATTGGAATATTTCCCATGATTACTTAAAAATTCAAAGATACTTATATATTTGTATGAAATTTTAATGAATGCAATTGATAAAGTTTAAAATTATATATGCCCTATTATGGTTAATTTCCATATTACCGTGGCCTATTTTTTATTTATTGTCAGATTTTTTATACTTCATCATATACCGGGTGGTTAAATATAGAAAACGTATTGTAATGTATAATCTTACACTTGCGTTTCCAGAAAAATCAAGAGATGAACTTAAAATAATTTCAAAAAAATTCTATTCTCACATGTGTGATATGTTTATGGAAATGGTAAAATCTATTACTATTTCTCATAAAGAAACCCAAAAGCGCTACAAATTTAAAAACCTTGACGTACTTCGTAAATTAGAAGCTGAGGAACGTAGTTTTATATTGCTTGCAGCCCATTATGCTAATTACGAATGGGGAAATTGTATAGAACTTTCTACAAGTCATACTGCGGTAGGGGTATACAAACCTATAAAAAACACACATTTTAACGAATTTGCAAAAAAAATACGTGGTCGTTTTGGTTCGGAAGTTATACCTAGTAAAAAAATAATACGATATGCTATAGAAAAGGAGCGTCAAAAACAGTCACCTCGTTTGTATGGGCTAATTGCAGATCAATCTCCTCGTTCTATTAAAGACAATTTTTTTGTATCGTTTATGGGCCAAGAGGTTCCTGCTTTTACAGGAGGAGAAATATTAGCTAAAAAGTTAGATATGCCTATCTATTATCTTAAAGTGGATAAGGTAAAGCGTGGCTTTTATGAAGCCGAAATAGTCCTAATAGACGATGACCTATCTAACCATAAAAATTTTGAAGCTACTACTACTTATTACAAAATGTTAGAAGATCAAATACGCATAGCACCAGAATATTATTTGTGGACACACAAACGTTGGAAGCATGCCTCCAACTCTTAGGTAAAATATTATATTTGGTTTTGCTTCTTAATTTTTGTTTAGGATATAATTAATTTATTTCAAAATACAATAATGATGACTAATCGTTTTCAACAAGACTTTTTTCCTAATTAAGATGTGATTTAATTCGTTCGTATTCTTTATTTTTTAAACCTAATACTTCCTTTATTTTACACGTTACCCTCTAAAAAAAGTAAAAATCTATTTCTCCTTTTTATAAGTTATTTCTTTTATGGGTATGGGATTAGCGATTTTGTTTTCTTTTAATGTTTTCAACAATTACAAGCTATTATATAGGACTCAAAATTTACACTTCTATAAATAATCGCTCCTTAAAAAGTCTTCAACGCTATTTACAGGTACTTTGGTTCAAAAAAATCTATTAAGTATTTATAATTACAATGTTTTATGTAAATTGAAGTAACTTTCTTACAATTTATGTTAAGTAAAACAAAGCATTCGTTACACAAAAATACTTTCAAGCCCCAGATGGTCTTCGAATGCATCGCCGTCGACCGTTTGTAATGGGTACCCATAATGGGCATAAAATAATTAAAACAAAGCGATTCTATAAAAAAGAGTAGCTTCTTGTTTTTTTGGTTACAAGTAGGAAATATAAGTTTTATTACGGTGTATTAAAATATTCGCAAAAAATGTTTAAGCAATTATGGTTACTCACATATTAAAAGTACTGACCTATACCAAATACAAAACCATTAGTAGAATCTTCAGTAATTCCGTAACCGTAATCTATCCTTACAACTGCATTAAAAATGCGCTTATGAATAAAACGAAATCCAACTCCAGGGTACACCCTAAAATTTTGAGAATTTCCAAAATCATCAAATTCTCCTCCTGGGTTTCTCCAACTACCAGCATCTATAAATACATTAGACTGTATTGAAAACCATTTTTTGTCTACTAAAGTATGTCGATATTCTGTGTTTAAAACCACAACTCCGGTACCTCTATCTATAGTATTTCCAACTCCACGTACATTTAAATTATTATCCACTGCAAATGGGGCAAATGGAGAATCATCATTAGTAGCTAAACCAACTCGTAATCTATTAGCCCAATTTCCTTTAGTTGAAATTCTCTTATAGTAGAAAAAATCATTAAAAAAAATACTAAACGATGGTAAAACATTATCAGTACTTATAACATACTGGAAGTTAAAAACACTCCTAAATCCAGATACATACTGATAATAAAAATTTAAGTTATTATAATCGTAAATTAATTTAAAAAGGTTTTTATTCACTTTAAAGTTCTGTGGTACTTCTTCTGATATTGCCCCTTCAATATATTCATAATCTTCAGTAAAAAAAGACCCACCTAACTCTAAACGATGCTTTAAATTAATTTGCCATAAAGCCAATAATTCATAAGAAACATTATTATACCTATAATCTGCTGTACCGTTATCTAAAAAAACAGGTTCTCTAGTAGTAATATTAGTATAATTAAGAGTTAACCCTAAACTCTTATTAAACAACTGAGGAGCCCTAAAGTTTACTGCAACAGAGTTAAATATATCGTGCTGAAACAATCCCCCTAAGGTAATATTACGCCCTAAAAAATTGTATTCATATGCTCCTAATTGTACAGCTAATTCTCCATTATTTGTATTGTAAAAATTAACCGTTGGAATAATCGTAAAGTTTTCTTGAAAACCATAAACTACTTTATAATTAGAACCTTTTTTATGTACTTGAAAATAGGCATGAGAGCAAGAAGGAAGTCTTTTTAATCTTTTTACATCATCCAACAACTTTATAGAATCTAATTTTTGACCAACCTCTACCTCTACTATTTTATTTAAAAAACTAGACTTAGTCTTTTTATTTTCTTGAAAAACTATTTCTGAAATATTTTGAGATAGAGCATTAAATACTTTAAATAAAAACATCAAAGTAAATAGGACAAACATTACTCCATTCTTCTTATTCACAAAACTGCTATTAAATTATAAAGTAATATTTTTTTTATTTTACAGAATAAGTCTTAAACCAATACTATAAGTTTCTCCTAAACCTTGAAAATTCTCTCCTCTAAATATATCACTAAAAGATGCTTCTATATTTAAAGCCGATGTTAATTGATATTTAGCACCAAAGCCATAAGCTGTGGAGTTTTGGTCAAAATTATTTCCTAAATCAATTAAAAAAGACTGTTGTAAATTAACAAAAACAGTAGACTTTGACGAAGGAAAATAACTTAAAAAAGCACTAAGAGGTAAAAACAAACTCTCATTAGCAAAACGTTCACTACTATTTTCATCATCATCAGCCTCATCTGAATCTTCACCAAAATTAAATTTGGTATCTACTTCTGTAAATAATTGCCATTTGTCGCCTCCAAAAGTTTTATCGTAAAAAAACTTGTTTTCCCAAGCAAAACTTCGTTGATCTAAAAACGGAGTTCTCTCAGGCTGACCACTATTATCAATCCTTCCTGTAAATGTCGGGGTATCTTTGAAAATAGGAATAAAGAAAGAACTTGTTATCGAAAAGTTTCCTATGTTTTTAAAAGGTTGAAATCTTATAGAAGGAGCAATTGTAGTAAAACCACTACGAGTATCCAATTCATCATTTTTAAACCTAAAAACACCTAATGCATCATAAAAATCGTCACCTCCTTCTTGATTTGATCTAATCTGAAAAATTAAACCTATGTTTATTCTTGAATTTGAACCTATACCAGTATAAATCTCGTTAGTACTCGTTAAAAAAGTACTCCTTAAAACATCTTCCCTATTTGACCCTCCATCTGTTTGTTCTGTTTGTGTATAAACACTTAAAAAGGATTTTATATCCCATTGGCCCTTCGCTAATAATTTCGAAGGTGTAAACGTCTGTACGTTAGATTTTTCTTGAGAAAATGAATAATTAAAAATAGTTAACAAAGTAACTATAACAGCAAAAATATTCTTCATAATGGAAACTTTTCTAATAAAAACAGTAAATTAAATATTATTATTAAACACTTGTATTCAGTCGAAATTAAATATACAGCTTACAAAAACTTAAGTATTCTAGTCTATTTAAAAGCCCTTAATTCCTACCTTTGTTAAAATTTCCAAATGTATATTTTAAATATCACTACTAATATTGCCAATAAGGCTGAACAAGAGTGGCTTCAATGGATGCAAGACACTTTTATCCCTGCAATGTTAGGTACAAAAAAATTTAATAAAGCCCTTCTTTCTAAGGTCCAAGTAGAAGAAGAAATGGGAGGTATTACTTACAGCACGCAATATTTTGCTGCTAGTAAAAACGATGTAAAGGCTTTTTACAAAGAAGATCAAGATCTAATTATTTCTAAATATACTAAGTTTAAGGGTATGTATGTAGATTTTAGTACCGAATTAGAAGTCATTAATCAATTTTTTGAAAATGTAAACTAATGGCTAAATCAAAAAAGAAAAAATACAATCAAAAACAATTCAAACCTCAAAAAGAACAATCGCCAGTTGCTGCAAAAAAACATTTAGGTCAACATTTCTTAACCGATCAAGAAGTAGCTGCTAAAATTGGTAATACCCTAACAGGTACTAATTATGTTAATGTTGTGGAAATAGGTCCTGGTACAGGAGTGCTTACTCAACACCTTTTAAAAAAAGGAAGACATCTTACAGTACTTGATATCGATACAGAATCAATCACTTATCTAAAAGAACATTTTCAAATAGAACATGCTACAAAAATTAATAATACTGCTTCCTTTACGATACAGGAAGCTGATTTTTTAAAGTTCGATTTATCTGAATTATTTAATGGTGAAGATTTTGCTATTACGGGAAACTTCCCTTATAATATCTCTTCGCAAATTGTTTTTAAAGCCATCGAAAACAGAGCACTTGTACCCGAATTTACAGGAATGTTTCAAAAAGAAGTTGCTAAACGTATCTGCAAAAAAGAAGGTAGTAAAGCCTATGGAATTTTATCGGTACTAACACAAGCCTATTACGATGCTGAATATTTATTTACAGTAGGACCAGAAGTATTTAACCCTCCTCCAAAAGTTGACAGTGGCGTATTAAGATTAATTCGCAAAAAAGATTTTTCGCTTCCTTGTGAAGATGCCAATTTTAAACGTATTGTAAAATTAGCTTTTAATCAACGAAGAAAAACCATACGCAATAGTTTAAAAAGCCTACAACTTCCAGAAGAAATAACAAACGATCCATTATTTCAAAAACGCCCTGAGCAATTATCTGTACAAGCATTTATTGATCTTACCTGCACTATAGAAAACACTACAACGCCAATTTAAATAAAATAATTTTGTCTAATATCATTCCCTTAAATAGAAGAACCTATTTCTTGTAAAGCCCTATATTTGTAACCACTTTTAACCCCAAAAAGATAAGTTATGGCTTTTGAAATTACTAGAGAATTAACTCAAGAAATCAAAGCACTTATTGAGGCTCAGAATGCACAGGAATTAAGCCAAAGATATAATGATATTCATTTTGCCGATCTAGCAGAAATATTAGATACTTTAAATGTAGAAGAAGCTACTTATCTTGTAAAAGTACTGAATACCGAAACTACTTCCGATGCCATTATGGAATTAGAAGACGATATTCGAGAGGCTATTTTAAAAAACCTTTCAGCCAAAGAAATAGCTGAAGAATTAGAAGAATTAGATACCGATGATGCCGCAGATATTATTAATGAACTTCCTCAAAATAGGGTTGAAAATGTAATTGCCGAAATTGAAGATGAAGGTCATGCCGAAAATATCGTAGATTTATTACGCTACGAAGATGATACTGCAGGAGGTCTTATGGCTAAAGAATTAGTTAAGGTAGACGAAAATTGGACCGTAACACAGTGCTTAAACGAAATTAAACAACAAGCCGAAAACGTCTCTAGAATCCATTCTATATACGTAGTAGATGAATATAATAAGTTAAAAGGTCGCCTTTCGCTTAGGGACTTAATGATGGCTCAATCTAAAAAAAACATCAGCCAAATATATATCCCTAAAGTAGATTTTGTAAACGTTAATACTGATACTGAAGAAGTTGCACGCATTATGCAAAAATACGATTTAGAAGCCATTCCTGTGGTAGACGAATCGAGTCGCTTAAAAGGTCGAATTACTATTGACGATATTGTTGATTTTATAAAAGATGAAGCAGAAAAAGATTACCAAATGGCAGCAGGGATATCTAGTGATGTAGAGGCCGACGATAGTATTTTTGAACTTACAAAAGCACGTTTACCTTGGTTAGTTTTAGGTCTTTTAGGTGGATTAGGAAGTGTTTATATTATGGAAGGTTTTGAAGATGCATTAGAAAAATATTCTAGACTTTTTTACTTTACTCCACTAATAGCAGCTATGGCTGGAAACGTAGGTGTACAATCTAGTGCTATTATTGTACAAGGTTTAGCCAACGATAATGTAAAAGGTAGTTTACTTAATCGCCTTTTAAAAGAGGTAGGTCTTAGTCTAATTAATGGTATAGCCTTATCACTTTTAGTAATTCTTTTTGGTTCTATAACTGGTCTAGAACAAGCCTTTAGTCTTACTATTGCTATATCTATGCTATGTGTTATTATTTTTGCTGCACTTATTGGCACATTTATTCCTATTATTTTAGATAAAAAAGGAATCGACCCTGCTATTGCAACAGGACCTTTTATTACCACAAGTAATGATATTTTTGGTATTTTTTTATTCTTCTATATATCCAAAACAATTTTAGGATTTTAACTAGCCACACCAATTAGATTTTTGCATATAAAATGCCTACGAGTATTAAAATGCTTTCTGTATATTGTAGCCTAATTTATTTTTATTATAATGAAACATACATTCGCATTAATTGCTATTATAGGTATTACTCTACTTCAATCTTGCAAGGAAAATCATACTTCTTCAAAAACAGAGAGCACTATTCCTGCAAAAGAAATCAAAAAAAAGTTATTACCTAATATTGTCGTTATTTATACTGATGATTTAGGATATGGAGATCTTGGAGTTTATGGTGCCGACCCTAGGTTGCAAACTCCTAATATAGATTATTTAGCTAATAACGGTGTAAAGTTTACCAACGGTTATGCTACTTCCGCTACTTGTACTCCTAGTAGATATGGACTATTAACAGGGACTTATCCTTGGAGAAACAAAAAAGCTAGAATTTTACCAGGAACAGCTCCTTTAGTTATTAAAACAGAGCAAAATACAATCCCAAAAATGCTCAAAACAAAAGGTTACCATACCGCTGTAGTTGGAAAGTGGCATTTAGGATTAGGAACAGGTATTATTGATTGGAATAAAAACATTAGCCCAGGACCAAATCAAGTAGGTTTTGATTATTCTTATATTATGGCTGCCACACAAGATCGCGTTCCTACCGTTTATATTAAAGATGGTTTGGTGGAAAATTTAGATCCAAATGATCCTATCGAAGTAAACTATGCTAAAAATTTTAATGGACAACCTACAGGGAAAGATAATCCTGAACTTTTAAAAATGAAATGGCATCATGGACATAATAGCAGTATAATAAATGGTATTCCTCGTATTGGATATATGAAAGGTGGTGAAAAAGCTAAATGGGTAGACGAAGATATGGCTGATCACTTTTTAGCGAAGGCGCAAACTTATATTAAAGAACAAAAAGGAAAAGAAAACCCTTTCTTTTTATACTATGCAATGCAACAACCACACGTCCCTAGAACGCCAAACCCTCGTTTTGTTGGAAAATCGGGAATGGGACCAAGAGGGGATGTTATCGTAGAAGCCGATTGGAATATTGGACAATTAATTAAAACTCTAGAACAAGAACATTTATTAGAAAACACATTAATCGTTTTTTCTAGTGATAACGGACCTGTTTTAAATGATGGGTATTATGATGATGCTGTCGAAAAATTAGGCAATCATAAACCTGCAGGACCATTAAGAGGTGGTAAGTACAGTTTATTTGAAGCAGGAACTCGAGTACCTTTTATAACATATTGGAAAGGAAAAATTCAACCCAAGGTATCAAATGCCTTAGTATGTCAAATGGATTTATTAGCCTCTTTAGCAGAATTGACAAATATTGACACAGAAACAGCAGATAGCGAAAATTTACTAGAAGCATTTTTGGGAAAAAGTGATGTAGGACGATCTAAATTAATTTTAGAAGCTAATACACGTACGGCTCTTAGAAAAGGAAATTGGGCTTTAATACCTCCTTATAAAGGTCCAAAAGTAATGACTAAAGTAAACATAGAACCTGCTAATTTTGATGATTTTCAACTTTATAATTTAAATGATGATATTGGTCAACAAAATAACCTTGCGACTAAATATCCTGAAAAATTAGAAGAGTTGAAAAAAGATTTTATTGCTATTCGTGGAGAAAATTATAAAAAGACTACTAATGTTGAGTTAAAATAGATTTTTAAAATTTATTTAGAGTTACTTCACATTACTTATATTTGTATTCTTAAAAAAATAAATATGTCATTTAACGATTTATTCGATAGCGGAAAACATAAAAAAAATCTAGGGCATTTTGCTTCAATAGTCACTCTAGCGGCTGCCGACGGTGCTATTAGTGAGAACGAATTAGCTCTATTAAAACGCTTAGCTCGTAAATTAGATGTTGATAGCTCTGAGTTTGAAGAAATTTTAGAAACTCCTAAACGCTACCCTATTAATCCTCCAAACAATAAATTTGAGCGTCTAGAACGCATTTACGATTTATTCAAAATTATTTACGCAGATAACCAAATGGATGAACTTGAAGAAAAATTAGTAAGAAAATATGCTATTGGTCTTGGGTTTTCATCCGAAATAGCTATAAGCCTTATCGAAAAGTCTAAACAACTTTTTGGAGGAAAAATTATTTACGAAGATTACGAAAGCATCATAAACAGAAAATAAGATTTTACTTTTTTAAAATTTGATTAGTTTTTATAAATTTTAAAATAATTTAATTAAGAAGATGGATTTAAAAAAACCAAAATTTGATATTATCAAGTTTTGGTTTTTTTAAATGTGAAGACCGTTGCAAAAGTTAATCAGATATTAGGTTAATTTATTTCAACGTCATTTTTTGATATTTTTAGAACTTATCTTTTCAATTGTAGGCGTTTTTTCATTAAATCGAGGGCTTTTCTGCTCTTGATTTCTATTAATTTTTACAATTTAGACGCAATTATCCCTGGACTTCTGTAGAGGTTATAACAAATAGCTTCCATTAAATTCTGAGTATGCATTTTGTCTATCCCTTTATATCTAGCAGTTCCTCCATTGAACCATCTTTTGATACCTCCAAAGGTGTGTTCTACTTTAAATCGAGTCTGGCCAACAAGCTTATTAAATTTCTTTTCCCACCTTGTTAAAGGCTTGTTTTTCTTGGCTTTTTTTAAAATATGATTTTTCAACTTTTTCTTAACTAAAAGCGTTTCATTTTTCTTTGACTGATAACCTTTGTCTGCTTTTAA
>CALLUJ010000045.1 GCA_938011245.1 uncultured Aquimarina sp.
TTGAAAATATTGAACTCTTAAAAAATTGGTTACATCAAATGGTTTGTGAGATGGATACTAATTTGATTAAATCTATTGTAAGCAATCATCATTATATCGATTTATTCAATAAAATCATATTACAATAGAAATGGTATTAGAAGGCTTAGAAGATCCAAAAAAAGGTTTTCATAGTTATGTACAAGCTATTGAGTGGGTAAAACAGACCTATGGAGAAACCTATAAGTATAATACTTAAAGAGAGTATATGATTGAATTTTTTGGAACTAAAATCAAGCGTCCTAGAAAATCTCATATCCATAAATCAGAAGAAGCTACGGCTGAGTTTTTAAAAACATCCAAATACCAAAAAACATTAAATTGATTAATATCCCTCCTTACACACCAGAACTTAATGCTTGTGAACAAATATGGAAATATATCAAAGATCGTTTCGAAAAAAGAAGTTTTGGCTCTTTAGAACATTTAAAAGAATGGTTAAATCAATTTGTTGCTCAAATGAAAGAAGAAACTATAAAATCTATTGTGAGTAATCATAATTATTTAAATGCCTTTTTACGAGTATTTTATCTGTAAATTGTATAAGCAAATATTTTATCGATAGGTTGTATTGGTTTTGTCAAGAAACTATTTATTACAAAGTTAAATACCACATTAGTATTTATGTAACTAATGCGGTATTCAGAATGCTTTATATTATTATTTGTTATTCCTTAACTACTTTAATAGTTTTACTGTTATTTATAGTAATAAAATACAATCCGTTAGTTAGATTTTCCATGTTTACGGTATCTCCTTTTCCTGTAATTACAGCACTCCCTGTTATCGAAAAAACACTCCAAGTTAATCCAGTTTTAAAGTTTTCTTTAAAAGCATTGATAGTTACTACAGCGTTAGTTGGGTTGGGGTATAGAGAAAAAGAGTTTTCTTTTTTAGATTCTAAGCTATTAACACTTAATATAGTTCCGTTATTGGAAGCATTAGGAGTAGGGGCATTAAAAACAATATAAGAGGACGAAGCATCAGTTTCAGCTCCAAAAGATGCGTCTCTTGGAACATCAACAAAATCTATACGTTGTTTTAAGGTTGTTGCATCTGGGTACGTGATAAGTACTTCATCGGTTCTTCCTAAACGAAACCCTAAGTGATTTTCTCCTTGGCTTAAATCGTTATCTGCCCATAATAATAAATATCCATTAGCAGGAACTGTTGTTTTTGTTGGGTCTGTATCTGGGATTTGCCATTTTAAAGGTTCTGATGGGTTATCCGAAAAATAGAAGTTTGCTAAGTTTACAGGAACATTATCTGGATTGTAAACTTCTATCCAATCATCAAATTCACCGTTTTCGTCGGCAATAGTAACATCATTTCTACTTTGCACTTCGTTAATTACGATGTTATTTGGAGTGAAACTTGTAGGTTCAAAAACAGCAGTAACACTTGCATTAGTACTAAATACAGGTGCTATTTCTGTAGTAGTATCTACTGCATCTCCTTCCCAGCGTACAAATCTAAAACCAGGCAAAGCTTCCGCAGAAAGCTTTAACGGAATATTACTAAAATAGGTTCCTGAAGCATTTTCTTCTAGTACTTTTATTTCGTGAACTCTTACAAATCCTTGATTAATATTAGAACTATTATAGTTAACTTGTATGGGTGTATCTAAACCATATTCGGTTTGTATTCTGTTATAGATGTTTGTATCTATTCTTCCTATGATATTATTTCTAAGTAAATCAACATTTTGTTGCCATTCGGTAATATTAAAAAATGGGGGATTATTGAAAGGTCTAGGAAAGCGTTCAGCGTTCAGTCTTTCGTTTAAAACGCCATGTCTTGGTATTTCATTTTCTATTTCTGCCGTTATTTCATCAAGAATAGATAATGCTCTATCTATGTTGTAAATATGGTTTAAAGAAGCAGCCACAAATTGCAAAGCTTCATTTCTGTATGCAGGGTTAGCATCTATTTCATCATCTAGCAATTCGGAGACTACCATTGGGTCGGTCAAGTTTAGCACAGTACCTGGAGCTATACCAAAAGACTGATCATAATCGTGCATAAAATAATGATAGCGTTGTCCTGTTTTGCCAGAAAGATCTTCCCACCATCCAAAGCCAGCTTCAGAAAGAGCAGAGTATCTTCTTAACACATTAATGTTAGTATAATTATTAAAGTTAATAACACTATTTAAGGTCTCTCTATTTGTAGGTAATGGGTCTGTTGGAGTAATAAAAAGTCCTGTTCCGTCTCTAAATTCATCAGTATTCAAATTAAAATTATGACGAACATAATCGTTGTCATCATCTTCCCTTATATTGATAATTCCATGATATACAGCATTAACATAAAATACAGCAGGGCGGTAACCTTCAAAAGGAAAATTGGTTAGATTATCGTTGCCTAATAATCGAGATATAAAAGCATCCCTTAAACGAGTATGAAACCAATCTTGACTAGCATTTCTAAATAAAAAACTATCAAACTCATCAATTTCTTTTTCTGGAAACATTTTATAATCAAAATCTCCATCTCCATATGCTTTGTTAGCTTCTATTTTTCCATTTATTTGAGGAATAAGGATTCGAGACGCATTTCCAGATTCTCTAAAATTAGCATATTGATTAATTACTGTTGTGCCATCTGTTTCAATAAAAACAAATTCAGTTCTTCCATCAATAATTTGTTTGTTTCTTCTTATTTGCGGATTTATTGAATTGTCCGAAGTTAATAGGATAACGGGTAAATCGTGGTTAGCGTTTATAATAAAAGACCTGTTTTCAATAACGCTAAAAGAGTTAGGAGTATCTATAACAATAGCTTTAAGTATAGTGTTGCTGTTAATAGAAATAGGTCCTGTGTATAGAATAGAGCTTACTGTGGGAGTAGAACCATCTAAAGTGTAATATATAGATCCTGCCCCTGTATGACTTAGTGTTATGGATTGGTTTCCTGTATAAAGACCAGAGGGTAGACTAATAGTTAAATTGCTTTCTAGATACTCAAATTGGCTACTGTCTATATTAGACGTTCCTAAACTAGGAGTATTCATAAATGAGTACGTTCCGTTGGACAACCTACCGTAAGCAATATCATTTGAAAGAGTAGGATAGGTAACCCTTTGTATTTCTGTTTCTGATGGATCAGATAATATAATAGTTTCTCCTTCTAATGATAAATTAAAATTAACTCTTATAGGAGCAGAATTAGAAGCATTTTCACTAAACATTAATAAGAAACTATTTGCTTCTATTGTAATTCCAGAAGGGAATTGCCATTTTTTTATGTTATTAGGGTCATCACTTAAAAAATAACCACTTAAATCAATATCACCATTCGTAAGGTTTAATAGCTCTATCAAATCGGGACACCCCGAGCGGTCACAGTGTTCATTAAGCGTTGTAACATTTCTGGCTACTAATTCGTTAATAACTACGTTTTGACTATTTATTTTTATTACAAAAAATAAAAAAATAAGATATAAGTGCTTCATAACTCCCAAGATTAGTTTTATAGTTACGTTTTAAAAGGATAAAACCCTACCCTTTAGTCCTAAATATTTTAATTATAAGTGTCTAAAATGAGTTCCTTTACTATTTTTTTGCTAATATATATTGTAGTACGCTGAAAAATAATGCAAACAGAAAACAAGTTAAAACAATATTGATAAAAAGAATAAAAGTACCTGCAATTAGAAGAAGTGATAATTGAAATAATACAATTTTCGGTTATTTTTTTCGTATATTTAATCTATGGGTCGACATAGGGAAATAGATATATAGAGGTGTTTACATATTTACTTATGATATAATGATTAAATTAGTTTTCTATGGAACCATACAAAGGAGAAACATATTAGACTTCACGGATAAATTTAAGACAGATTTGGATTGCTTAGAATATTTGACAAACATCAAATGGTCCTCAAGTTTTATCTGCAAAAAATGCGGAAATCTAAAGCATACGATTCAGAGTTCAAATTATGCTAGAGATTGTAATTCATGTCACCATATTGAAAGTCCTACAACTGGCACTTTATTTCATAAAGTAAAATTTGGCTTAGGTAAAGCTTTTACTATTGTTTTTGAAATGAGCGCAGCAACAAAAAGTAT
>CALLUJ010000046.1 GCA_938011245.1 uncultured Aquimarina sp.
AGAAAACTATGTCTAAGCGTTTTTCTATAAATATGATTTCCACAGTAACAAACCAAGGAAGTGTTCAGTTTATGATTTACTCTGGTACTATGAATGCTGATAGATTCATTTTATTTTTAGAACAACTTATTAAAGATAAAGAGCAAAAAATATTTCTAATTCTTGATAATCTAAGAGTTCATCACAGTAAAATAGTAAAGCAATGGGTTAAAGAAAAGCAGGAGTATATTGAGTTATTCATTTTACCGTCTTATTCTCCTGAGAAAACCCCGATGAATACCTGAACTGTGATTTAAAATATGCTTTATCTGAAAAACCTGCTCCTAAAAACGAAAAACAGCTTGAAGAAAATGTTTATAACCCTATGAAGATACTAACTCTAAATAGTGACAGAGTTGCTAAATATTTTAAGCATAAGGATATAAAATACGCAGCGTAAAAAAAATCTATTTTTATTACCGTTGAGCTAATACAATCTTTAAAAGTCTTTTTATTTAGACTATCTCTAACTTGTTTTAGTGTATTTGGAAGTTGTTAAAAACTCATCCATAGCTTCTTCTGATTTATGGATATGAGATTTTCTAGGACGTTTAATTTTAGTTCCAAAAAATTCAATCATATACTCTCTTAAAGTATTATATTTATAAGTTTCACCATAGGTCTGCTTTACCTACTCAATAGCTTGTACATAACTATAAAAACCTTTTTTTGGATCTTCTAAGCGTTCTAATAAACCTTCATGAACTTGTTTACTGATAAGACGTCTACGTGTTTGTTTTGTTTTTCTGGCAATAGCATCTTTTCTAATCCGAAATCCTTATATAATTTTAGCCATTTTTACATACTACGTACTCCATAACCTAAATGAGATGCCAAGTCTTCTTGTGTGGAAATGGTATTCAATTTTATATGAAGTAACGATTGCATCCTAAGTACATTTTTCTTGTTTTGTTCTTTGCGTAGTAAAGATTGTAAATATTCTTTTATATCTATTTCTCTATGTCGAACCATAGCTTAAATACACGAAAAAAATAACCGAAAATTGTATAAAACCTAAATATCAGCTATACAATATGTAGTTCTCCATAGGCTTACAAAAGATTACCGAGAAAAAGGACTAAAAAATCTTCTAATTTCTGTGAAAGAAAAACAAAAGCGTACTCGTCGTGTTAGTAACGAAATTCATCAAGATTTAGAAGAAAGGTTAAACTATCCATGTTTAGGCTTTCAGAGTTATGTTCAAGCTAATGAACAGGTAAATAATACTTTTGAGACTTCTATTCAATACGCCATATTACGAAATTATATGATTGAATTTTTTGAAACAAAAGTCAAAAAACCTCGAAAATCTCATATCAACAAATCTGAAGAATTAGAGTTTATTAACTTTTAAAGTATTGGCTTAGTCTAATAATAAATTAGTGCACATAATCTGCAAGGGTATTGTTTTCTAATACTTTAAGTGTACTATCTCTAACTTGTATCATTAATTTATGTACCGAACAGGCATTTTCATCGGGACAGTCGTTACATTTTTCATAAAAATTTAGGCTTACACAGGGCAGCATAGCTATGGGACCTTCTAAAATTCTAATTACTTTAGACATTGCTATTTCTTCGGGTAGTTTCAAAAAATAATAGCCTCCTGATTTTCCTTTTTTTGAGCTTAAAATTCCTCCCTTTTTCAAACTTAATAAAATACTTTCTAAATATTTCTGAGAAATTTGCTCTTCTTTAGCTATTTCGGAAATAGATACAGGCTCTTGGCATTTTTTTTTCGCAATATAAGTAAGCGCTTTAAGTCCGTATTTCGTTTTTTTGGAAAGCATAGTTATCTATTAATCCTATAGGATATTACTAATATAATACATAATTCTATTAGTAAAAAAGTCTTTCATTACATCAACCATAAAAAAAGGCTTATTCATTATAAATGATAAGCCTATTTTTTTATTTTAAAAAAAGTAAATTATCTTTTTTCTACTTCTTTAAAGTCTCTTAAATTTTCTCCCGTATATATTTGTCTTGGTCGCCCTATAGGTTCTTTATTTAACCTCATCTCTCTCCATTGTGCAATCCAACCTGGTAAACGCCCTAACGCAAACATTACGGTAAACATTTCTGTTGGTATCCCTAAAGCCCTGTAAATAATGCCCGAATAGAAATCTACATTTGGATATAATTTACGCTTTACAAAATAGTCATCATTAAGAGCTTCTTGTTCTAATCCTTTTGCTATATCTAAAATAGGGTCTTTAACCCCTAAATCTCCTAGCACTTCGTCTGCAGCTACTTTAATAATTTTAGCACGAGGATCAAAGTTTTTATATACACGGTGTCCAAAGCCCATTAAACGGAATGGATCTTCTTTATCTTTAGCTTTCCCCATGTACTTTTTAGTATCTCCACCATCTTCTTTAATAGCTTCTAACATTTCCAATACTGCTTGGTTTGCTCCTCCATGAAGTGGACCCCATAATGCAGAAATTCCAGCAGAAATAGATGCAAATAATCCCGCATGCGAAGAGCCTACTATACGTACTGTAGAAGTAGAGCAATTTTGCTCATGATCTGCATGTAAGATTAATAACTTATCTAAAGCATCAATAATTATATCGTTTTGGACGTACTCTGCACTTGGTTTTTTAAATAGCAGTTTAGCTATGTTTTCCACATATCCTAAAGAATCGTCTCCATAATCTAACGGATAACCTTGTTTTTTACGCAATGCCCAAGATACCAAAACGGGGAACTTACCCATTAAAGTTACAATAGCGTTATACATTTCTTCTTCAGAATCTACATCTTCTGTCTCTGGGTTAAAAGCTATTAAGGCACTTGTAAGAGATGCTAATACTCCCATTGGGTGGGCAGATTTAGGAAAACCATCTAATATCTTTTTTATATCCTCGTCTACATGAGACTGGGCTTTAATATCTGCTTCAAATTTAGTTAACACTTCTTTTGAAGGAAGTTCTCCAAAAATCAATAAATAAGCTGTTTCTAAAAAGTCAGCTTTTTCTGCCAAATCTTCAATAGAATAACCTCGATATCTTAGAATTCCTTTCTCTCCATCTAAGTATGTAATTTCACTCGTACAACTTCCTGTATTTTTAAATCCTGGATCTATGGTGATGACCCCTTTTGTGGCTCCTCTAAGAGCTTTAATATCTATGGCTACCTCATTCTCTGTACCCTTTATAACTGGGAATTCGTACTTATCACCGTCAATTTCTAAAGATGCTATTTCTGACATATATCTACTGCTATTTTATATTATAATTTGAAGATTCGCTAAAGTACGAATAAATGTGAAATTTCCTAAATTTTAGAGGGTCAAAAACCAAGAATACTTAAGTATTATTTAAGGTTTTTTACATTACAATAAAATCATAAAATCAGTTATAAATTATCACAATAACTATTCTTTACTTTTGCTTGGACTTTTTTAGATTTATAATTTTCTTTCTGATTCTTTTATGGCTACATCATTAATACTAGCAAATCGTCTTTTCATTAAACCATTTTCATCAAATTCCCAATTTTCATTTCCATAAGCTCTAAACCAGTCTCCATTCGCATTCGTATATTCATATTCAAAACGAACTGCAATTTTATTATTTGTATATGCCCATAACTCTTTTTTAAGTTTATAGTTATTTTCTGTAGCCCATTTTTTTTCTAAAAAAGCAACCACTTCTTCTCTGCCATTTATAAATTCTGATCGATTACGCCATTCGGTATTTACAGAATAGGCTTTGGATACTTTAATAGGATCTTTTCCATTCCAAGCATCTTCTGCCATTTTTACTTTTTGTTTGGCTGTTTCTTCTGTAAAAGGAGGTAATGGTAATTTTTGCTCTATCATAACGCATGTTTTGCTTATTAAAGTAGTATATAAATCATTTTTATTACAAATTCAAACTATTTTTTACACTTAAATATCTATTTTGCAAATACTTGTTCTAAAAATTGCTAATAACACATTTAAACCTTACAGTAATTCCTTAAAATTAGCATATTCGCAAACCTTTACTAAATGTTTTTTAACTTAGATTGTACATTAGAACTTCTGTGAGACCTATAAGTATAATAAAAACAAGTACTTTATTATTTTTAACCCGCTTTGTTTAAATTAAAAAGTACAACGAAACATTTATTTTTGAAGTAATTCCATGGTACAATAGTTATTTCTATGAAGTAACTTAGAGCAAACAAACTCACTGCTAATTCCTTTTATATTACTACAAATAGTTATTGCTTATATATTATATTGGCTTTGCTTTTAAACTAAAGTTATGCGAATAAATATAAAAAACCACAGCTAATTAACTTAACTGTGATGTAAAAATCGCATTACTTTTCGTTAATTAGAGTATATAACAAGCTTTCCCAATTCAGTAACTTCGTTACCATCTTCTACAAACTTTTTATCTGGAAATTCATTACTTACTACTAATAAATCTTTATTGGTATGGTTTTCTTGCGCTGGAATAAAAAGTAAGCCTTCTGGCGAGGTATTTGGCACACTTTTAATAAAAATTGGGGAAGCTACGTTAGTAATATCGAAAATTAAAACATCTCCTGTACGCTCTAAACCTAAAAACGCATATACATTACTTCCTGTAGAATACGTAATTACAGATTCTGGTTCTGAGCCTTTATCATCACTCCTACTATCTGCATAAGTACCTAAATTATTTGTTATTTCTGTAAGTAAATTACCGCTATCATATACTAAATTTCCCTCTGTAGACCATATAGAAAATGAACGACCTCCATATCCAAATATTTGATCTATATCGCCATCGTCATCAGTATCTCCATTAGCTATAGTTACTTTTAATCGTCCTAAATTTTCGTCTTTTTGTAACTCTTCTGCGTTTGGGTATGCCGTAGGGTCCAAATCTATTTTACTTACTCGTTCTTCTTCGCTAAAACCATCATAATCCCTCGCATCTCCTTCATTAGCTGTAATTAAATAATTAACATTATTTACCGAAAAGTAATCAATAGCATCTGGTTGATAAAATGATTTCACATTCCATTTTTTTAACTGAAAGGCCTCATCTTTATCACTCAAATCTAAATCAAGGCTATTAAAATCTTTAGTTCCTAGTGGTATTATTTTTGTGATTGTTTTTGAAGCGATATCTAATACTGCTATTCCATTATTCTCCTGCAATACTATATAGGCCGTTTTAGAATCTCTCGATATCGCAATGTATTCGGGTTCTACATCTATCGATAGCGTGTTTTTAATTCCTTTTGTTTCTCCAAATACTCTAAAGCCATCCATTTCTAAGGAGGCTTCTTGATTATTAAAGGCTTCAAAACCAATATTTGTTACTTCTTTGGTTTCTACATTTACAATAGTTATTGATCCTTCTGGATCAATTGTATTATCGTCGTTAGGTTCACCTTCATTGGCAGACAAAATATACTTCCCATCTGGAGAAAAAGTTACCATATCTGGCAAAAAACCTGCCTCTGTATTTATATATGGGGTAACTAAATTATCTGTTTTAAAAACCACTATTTTCCCTAGGCTAGTAGTTTTATTTTTACCCTCTATAGCAATGGCTACTAAGCCGTTTTTTACTGCTACACTATTTAAATTCCCTCCAAAGGAAGAGATATCTATAGCAGTCTTTAACTTTGGGTTTGTAATATCGGAAATATCTATTACCTCTAATTTTCTGGCTTCTGCATTTGTAGAAAAAATTTGCTTAGTAGCTTTATCGTAAGCACTAATTTCTGGAACTCCCTGATTGCTAATTACTGTTGAAGATATTTCTATAAAATTCGTATTTAAAAGTGTAGACGATACTTCTTCTTTCTCATTTATAAGTCCGTTAGAATTATCATCGTTGTTACAATTAAATAATAAAAAAGGTGTTATAACAATTGTAATAGATTTGTAAAATAGTTTCATTACTGCAAAATAATTTAATTCCTTACAAAGGAGCTATAATTACTTTACAGCAATGTTTACTAAAAATAAACCTTATCTTATGTTTTAAGATACAAATGTGTTCTAAAGGTTATTTATGTTAATTTATTGTAATAAAACTCTATATCCTTTAACACAAAAACTATTATCTTTCTAACATTCCATCGCTAATCCACTGAGAAATTAAATCTCTCTCTGCTTGTGGTAATGGATTTCCTGGGGGCATTGTACCATTCCCAACTCTAAAATTAATAGCACCTGCAAACCTAGACACGATACCAAAATTCACAAATGTTGCTCCTCTTGGGGCACCGTTTGCTGTAGGGTCGTTATGGCATCTAAAACATCTACTTGAAATTAAAGGGGCTATATCTGCATCGTAAGTAACACTACTAGCTACTGGCATTGGAGCTGGCTCTTCTGTTGGAGCTGGCTCTTCTGGTTCAACTTCATTAGAATCGTCGCTACCACAACTGGCAAAAAATAAAAAAGTTGAGCAAACTAAAATTGACAAATATTTCATCTTATTATTGTTTTACATATTAGTCGTAAATTATAAAAATAACTTACAATACTTTCGTTTTTATTAATAAAAACGAAAGTATTGTAAGTTATTTTTTACTTTTAATTAAAAAACATTAATTGTGTTTTTTAATTTTTAATAATCTTCTTGCTTATTATTTCATTATTATAATGAAATCTTAAAAAGTAAACACCAGATGATAGGTATTTTACATCTAATTCATTTCCATTATTTATCGATAATAATCTAGTTTCTTTTAAAATTCCTTCAACAGAAAATAATTCCACTTTTACATCTCTAGAATTAATTTCTTTAAACTGAACTCTTAAATTATTTTGTACTGGATTAGGGTATAAAATAATATTATCCCTAATTTTTCTTTCTAGGCTATCTTCTTCTTTTCCTTTTACCACAAAATGTAAGGACCAGTTTTTTAATTGTCCAAAATTGTTAGAATCCTGATTATTAATTATTTTCAAATTCCAATCTCCATTCGCACTACTATTTAATTTTCTTAAAGCTTCTGCTGGAGCTCTAAAACCCAATAAAATAGAATCACAAACTTCACTACTCTTAAATTCACCTCTTGGAATTTTGAATTCATCATCTTTAAATTTTATATCAAAATTTGTCCCTTTAGAGCAAAAATGATCCCACAATTTAACTTTATTACCATTAGGAGCCTGCAATTCTATATTCAATTTTGAAACATCCGAATAAGATAGAGACACTCCTACTTCAATGTCTTTATAAACTATATCGTTTTCGATAAAAATTGAAGAAGATATTTCTTTATTAAATTCTAAATCAACGTTTTTATTAAGTTTAATCTCATGAAATGGTGTTATAGAAAATCGTTTTGTATTTAAGGTATAAAAAATAGAGTTACACGCTTTTATTTTAATTCTACAATTATTAGAAATTATGGTATTAGGTACAGTAATTAATTGTTTCCCATCGTTTTTAGTTTTCTCCGCTAAAACATAATCAAAACTTTTACCGTTATTATCGGACAATAGAATATCTACGTAATCTACCTTCAATTGTTTTTTTGTTTCTCCTACTTTCCAAGTTATTAGTTCTTCCGTATTAGGAATCCATGTAAGTTGATCTTTGTCCTGAGAATTCATTTCAAAAGCAGGAATATCTACAACATTTACATTAAACATTCTATGTGACGTTAAAAAACGATTATTCTTCTCTGCCCTTGCCGATGCCAAAAACTTATACTTTCTAGCTACTTCGGAAACCACTCCTCTAATTGAATTATGATTACCATTAATTACTATATCTTTTTCTGGAAAATATTTTATTGAATTTACAGACAATTTTTGAGCTGAAAAAACTGGCCCATATATTTGATTTTTGGTAGGGGGATAACTTGAAAATTCTTTATCTATTTGATTGCAACTATATAGTATTTTTGAATTTGACGGAAACGAGCCTTTTAAAAAAACCTCAAAAGCTGTGCCCTTAGGTATTGTATAATCTAAAATCTTATCTAGTCCATAACTAACCGTTTTATTAAATATTTTATCTTTCTTATTTAGAAAACGCTTTACTTGTAAGATATTATAATCATGAAAGTAGGTTTCACTTGTAAGCTTAACATTGCTTTTAGGTATTTTACAAACCCCTGCATAACCCATTATAGTACTTCCACTACCTGGCTCTACGGACGATTTTGTATTTCTAATGCAATCTGAATTTTGGGTATGCGTTGCCCCTAATTGATGACCTATTTCATGTGTAAAAAAATCGATATCAAAAATTTTACCTTCTGGTATTATCCCTCCAGTAACAGCTTGTGCCTTTCTATTTCCAAAAGCACCACCTACAAAAGACAACCCTCCAACGGCATTAAAAAAAACATGCCCTAAATTATAAGACTCAATATCAATAATACTATTTATTTTAGAAGTTAATTCGTGGATTAATATATGTGCGTTGTTTCCTGTTAATTGATCTGTTTTTGGATCTAAAAAAATTAATCTCTCATTATTATCTACCAATTCCAATACTACCCCTAAATCTCTTTTTAAAATTTTATTCGCATTATATAATGTTTTTTCTATAGCATTTAAAACAATCTTTTTCTTCTTCACCTCAGAAAGATGATTCGCTTTATTTTTTTTTAAAAAATATTGACTGTATTCTCCTGTAGCTAAAATAGCTATTTTCAGCACTTTTGGTTTAGTAAAATATTGATATCCTAAAAATGTTTCATTTTTTAAAGGATTTGTTAATTTATTAGATAATAAGGATTCTTCAAATTGTAAATTGCAAGAGAACAGGTTTTTATTATTATCTAAAGTTTGAACATAAATTTCTTGCTTCTTATTATTTTGACCAAAAACAACAATAAAATTATTCAAAACACATATTATACAAACTATATACCTATTCAAAATACTTTTTTTAAGGAATGACAAATTTGTTTTGATAATCAAATAGTTATCATTATTTTTCCATCTTTAAAACAAGTTTTTAATTAAAATAAATGCCCTCAAAATATTTTAATAATCATTATCGCATATTATTAATCCTCTTGTTAGTTTTCTACTAAAAAAAGAGAAATAGTATTATAAACTTAGCAGTACTAATGTGTAAGAATACGAAACAAACATTACGATAATAAAAAACAAAAAAATCGTTAAAAAGAATAATTTAACCGATATATCATTTGCTAATATAAAAACAAATTACGCACAAAGAACATAATTTTAACATTTATTTTCTGAAAATCAGATAGTTATGATAAATTAAAACTTATTGGAAAATTATCTTTAGTAGGTTTTTACTTCTAAAAGTATTTATTGTAAAAGCTATATTTATAAAAAACGTTCAAAGAATTAAATGTCTTATTTCTATAATTTTCGTTTCAGCTCCAATACTGTTATTTCTGGCCAAATCCCTACTCTCCCTGGAAAAGCATGAAAACCAAAACCTCTATTTACATATATATACCTATCTAAATGTACATAAAGGCCTGCCCATTGTTTATATACATATTGTATTGGGCTCCATTTTATATAGCCTGGAATTTCTATTCCAAATTGCAGACCGTGAGTATGTCCCCCTAAAGTTAAATGGTAATTTTTTGGATTGTCTTTAATTTCATATTCCCAATGAGAAGGGTCGTGACTCATTAATATTTTAAAATCGGTTACACTTACTCCTCTTGATGCCAATTGCAAGTCCCCTGCTTTTTTAAAATTTTTACCCCAATTTTCTACACCAATCAATTTAATTTGTTCTCCTTCTTTTTCCAAGGTTACGTTTTGATTAAGCAACAAATTAAAACCTACTTCACGATGTAGTTGTTTAATAGCTTCAAAATTATCTTGCTTTTCTTTTTCCGATGGCCAAGTTACGTACTCTCCATAATCGTGATTTCCTAATACTGAATATTTCCCAAGAGGAAAGCTTTTAATATTTTTAAAAATATCAATCCAAGGGTCAAATTCAGACGCTTTAGTATTTACAATATCTCCTGTAAACAAAAAAAGATCTGCTTCTTGTTCGTTAATCAAATCTATAGCATAGGCTATTTTTTCTTCATTATCAAAACTTCCCGAATGCAAATCCGAAATTTGTACTATTTTTAATCCATCAAAAGCCTTTGGTAAATCTTTAAAAAGAAGAGTTTTTGACAATACTCTAAAGTTATATTTTCCTTTAAAAATCCCATGTAAAATCCCTAAAAAAGGTATTGCTGCTATTCCCAAACTCAATTTCCCAATAAAAGCTCTTCGCTCTAATACAACACTTTCTTTAGCTCCCCAACTTATTGGTACACTTAATAGCCACAACATTAATCCAACAACTATTACCACTAATTTTGGAACTAAAAATAAAATTAAAGCACCCATTGCCCAATAAAAATTATGAGAAGGTCCTACAGAACGATCGTATAAATAAATTTGCCATCCAAAATAAATATATGATATAACACTACATACTGCAATAGCTAAAATTAGCATTCTATTTAACTTTAAAAGTTTAATCCCTAAAGAAAAAAACAGTATTTCTAGGATTAGAAAAACAATTAGAAAAAAAATAATTCGTTGCAAACTCTTGATTTTAAATGATAATTGAAAAAAAACACTTACCCCAAGGTAAGTTTTAATATAATTCAAAAAAAATGACTTATTATTGTATTGTTTTTAAAGAATACGCGTATTTAGTATTAAAAATATTGTGAGTATATAGCTCTCAATTTTATTTTGGGGTGAAATGCTATCGGTAAAACGATGGCATTTCTTTGTTTATATCTATTCATAAAACACTATTACTTATTTTCAAAACTGAAGTTAAGTATTGTATCTTCATCCCGTATTAAATTTTTATTAAAATTAATTTCTTAGATGGAATCTACAAAAAGATTATTCTTACTCGACGCATATGCATTAATATTTCGTGGTTACTACGCATTAATTAAAAATCCAAGAATTACCAGTAAAGGTATGGATGTCTCCGCTATAATGGGCTTTACGAACTCTTTATTAGACGTAATTCGCCGAGAAAAACCAGAATACCTTGCCGTAGCTTTCGATAAAGGGGGGAGCGCTTCTAGAGTCCAGATATTTCCCGAGTATAAAGCCAACAGAGATGAAACTCCAGAAGCTATTCGCATAGCCGTACCATATATTCAACAAATTTTAAAGGCTATGCATATTCCTATTATTGAACAAGAAGGAGTTGAAGCCGATGATCTTATTGGAACGCTAGCAAAACAGGCAGAAAAAGAAGACTTTAAAGTTTACATGGTTACACCGGATAAAGATTATGCACAACTAGTGTCCGAAAATATATTTATGTACCGTCCTGCTCGTATGGGGAATGGTATAGAAATTTGGGGCATTGACGAGGTAAAAGCTAAATTTGAAGTAGCACACCCCGAACAAGTAATCGACTATTTAGGGATGATGGGAGATGCTGTAGACAATATTCCTGGGCTACCAGGTGTTGGAGACAAAACTGCTAAAAAATTTATTGCCGCTTATGGCAGTATGGAGGGACTTTTAGAAAACACAGATCAATTAAAAGGAAAGATGAAAGAAAAGGTAATTGCTAATGCCGAATTAGGATTACTCTCTAAAAAGTTAGCAACTATAGATATTTTATGTGATGTTACTTTTGACGCTAACTCCTACGAATTAACAGCTCCAGATGCAAAGAAGGTGACTACTATTTTTGAAGAATTGGAGTTTCGCAGAATGAAAGATCAGTTTTTTAAACTATTTGATGCCAATGGCAAACCCGAAACTAAGGGGGTTCTAAAATCCTCCAAATCAATAACTAAAAACACTGCTGGCGCAGGTCAATTTTCTCTTTTTGATACATCCAAAGAAAATACTAACCCTAACGCTGCAAACAATTCTCGTGCTACAATAACTTCTACTAGCCATTTATACCAAACAGTATATCCTGGTATGGGATTACAACTATTTTTAGAACAATTAAACAAACAAAATACGGTTTGTTTTGATACCGAAACTACAAGCCTAGATACTCTTGAAGCAATGTTAGTAGGCATAGCTTTTTCCTGGGAAGCAAAAAAAGGGTTTTACCTTCCCTTTCCTGAAGATTTTGATGAGGCTAAATTACTTATTGAAAAATTACTTCCTTTTTTCGAAAATGAAAACATTCAGAAAATTGGACAAAATTTAAAATACGACATTAAAGTACTAAACAAATATGGGGTTTCTATAAAAGGTCTATTATTTGACACTATGATAGCGCACTACTTAATTAATCCCGACATGCGCCATAATATGGATGTCCTGTCTGAAACATATTTAAATTACACCCCTGTTTCCATTACCGAGCTTATTGGAAAAAAAGGAAAAAACCAACTTTCTATGCGTGAAGTTCCTATTGAAAAGATTACAGAATACGCCGTAGAAGATACCGACATTACCTTACAGTTAGCAGCTCACTTTACTCCAGAGCTTAAACAAGCCAACACTTTAGAGCTATTTAATAATATAGAATTACCTTTATTGCGTGTTCTTAGCGCTATGGAACTAGAAGGAATTAATTTAGATATTGAATTTTTAAATAGCCTTTCGGCTGAAATTACACAAGATATTACCCTTCTTGAAAAACGTATTTACGAACAAGCAAAAGAAGAATTTAACATAGGCTCTCCAAAGCAGTTAGGAGTTATACTTTTTGAAAAAATGAAACTGGTAGATAAACCAAAAAAAACAAAAACAGGTCAATACTCTACTGCCGAAGACGTACTTTCTTATTTAGCTAAAGACCACAATATTGTTGCCGACGTATTAACTTATAGAGGTTTGGCTAAACTTAAAAGCACTTATATAGATGCTTTACCAACTCAAGTAAATACAATTACAAAAAGAGTCCATACCGAATATATACAAACTGTTGCTGCTACAGGTAGGCTAAGCTCGAACAATCCCAACTTGCAAAACATACCTATTCGCACCGAACGTGGTAGACAGGTACGTAAAGCCTTTATTCCTCGTAATAAAAACCATGTATTACTTGCTGCAGATTATTCACAAATAGAATTACGCATTATTGCTGCTTTGAGTAACGAAACTGCCATGATGGAAGCTTTTCAAAATGGAGAGGATATCCATGCTACAACTGCTGCCAAAGTATTTAATGTGCCTTTAAAAGAAGTAACTCGCGAACAACGTAGCCATGCTAAAACTGTTAATTTTGGTATTATTTACGGGGTTTCTGCCTTTGGTTTAAGTAATCAAACCGATTTATCTAGAGCAGAATCTAAAGAACTTATAGATACTTATTATGAAAACTACCCGAAGTTAAAATCGTACATGAACAACATGGTTAATTTTGCTCGTGAAAATGGATATGTACAAACAGTTTTAGGACGAAGGCGTTATTTAAAGGATATTAATTCTGCCAATGCAGTAGTTAGAGGTGCTGCAGAACGCAATGCCGTAAATGCTCCAATACAAGGGAGTGCAGCCGATATTATAAAAATAGCCATGATTAATATTTACAACAAGTTAGAAGCATCCAATTTAAACACAAAAATGCTTTTACAAGTACATGATGAATTGGTATTTGATGTTCCTAAAAACGAACTCGATAAAGTACAGCTATTAATTAAAAATGAAATGGAAAATGCCTATAAATTAGATGTGCCTTTAGATGTAGAAATAGGTATTGGACAAAACTGGTTAGAAGCACATTAAGAATAGTCCCATTTTTCAATAAACTCTAAACAAAAGATTAAAAAATTGCGTAAGCTATTTCTATTTCTTTTATTTATAAAAAAACGCACTTTTGAAGCAATTAGCAAAATACAATCAACTTTTTACTGAATATCTAGAACAAAATACAAGAATTCCAGAACCAAGAAACCTTTACGAACCTATACAATACATTTTAAATTTAGGAGGTAAACGCATTCGTCCTATACTAACATTAATAGGCTCCGATATATTTGGAATCCCTCCAGAGCAAGCTCTTCCCGCAGCACTAGCTATAGAAATATTTCATAATTTTAGCTTAGTACATGACGATATTATGGATGCTGCACCATTACGCCGTGGTAAAGATACTGTACATTCTAAATGGGATATAAATACAGGCATTCTTTCTGGAGATGCTATGCTTATACAAGCCTATCAATGCTTTGAAGTGTATGATTCAAAGTTATTCCAACAATTAGTTAATTTATTCTCCCAAACTGCATTAGAAGTATGCGAAGGGCAACAGTATGATATTGATTTTGAGACTCGAAATGATGTTACCGAAAATGAATATTTAAAAATGATTACTTATAAAACTTCTGTTTTAATAGGTTGCGCCTTCCAAATGGGTTCTATTATTGCAGATCAAGATAAAAAGGAACAGAAATTCATTTACGAATACGGAAAACTTTTAGGTATTGCTTTTCAATTACAAGATGATTATTTAGATGCTTTTGGCAACCCTGAAACTTTTGGAAAGCAAGTTGGAGGCGATATTATAGAAAATAAAAAAACATATTTATATATTAAAGCTGAAGAATTAGGTAATCTTTCTCAAGTAAAAAGATTACATCAATTATATTCTTTAAAAAATAAAATTGACAATTCTGGAAAAATTGAAATCACGCAACAAATTTTTAATGAATCTGGAGCTACAGAAGCTACGTTAGATACTATTAAAAACTATACAAATAAAGCCTTTGACATTGTTGAAAAGCTAAAAATATCTGATAAAAACAAAAAATTATTAATCGATTTTGGAATATATTTAATGAATAGAAGGGTATAAATAGCTATAAAAAAAGAGGGTGTAATCTAAACCTTGTCTGAGTAATTATTATATAAATTACATTTACTCAGATATGACACAAGAACAACAACAATATCTAGAAAAGAAATCCTTAGAACAATTTATGTCTGGCAAAAGTCTTTTTGGAAAAGGAGGAGCTTTTGCCCCTATTTTAAAGAGTTTTTGGGGAAAAGCATTAGAAGCCGAGATAGAACCTCATTTAGGAGATGAAGAACGCTCTAAGGGCAATAAACAAAACGGTAAATCAAAGAAGCAAGTAAAGAGTAACCAAGGAACTTTTGAGTTAGAAGTTCCTACTGATCGTAAAAGCAGCTTTGAGCTAGAATTAGTGAAGAAACGCCAAGTTATTTTAGCCGATAATCTTTCTGATAAGATTATCGGTCTCTATGGCTTAGGAATAAGTTTTAGAGATATTTCAGCTCATATAAAAGAAATGTATGACACTGATACCATTTCGGATATAATATGATTATATTATATCCGAAATAGTATTAGAAAAAGCTACATACTTCTCCCATGTTTTAAGCTGGGTAATTTCTTTTGCATTTTTTACTGCATATTGCTCGCATAAAAAAGAAGTAACAAATTCTCCTGTTTCTAAAGTAATTTTTCCAAAAGTTAAAGGTGCTCCTATCTGGTTAATAAACACTCCTAATTTTTCGGCAGGAACTTTCCATACTTGAACTTCAATCTTATCGCCATTCTCAATATCTTTAACTAAACCTGGTCTTGGTGGTTCCATATGGTCTAATGCATAAAAACGATATTCTGGAGCGGTTAATGTTGTAAATTTATACACTGCTCCAATGTCTAAAAGCTGATAATTTAAGGTTCCCCCTGTTTTATGTGCTCCGCATACCGCAAGGTCTATATAATTTAAGGTTGTTCCCGTTCTATTTAAAAGAGCTTTCCCTGCCATAGATTTTGCTAGGGTTAGTAAATTAGTATCATTAAAAGCGGGTGCAAATAAAGTAACCCCGAAAGGCAGGTTGTTTTCTGTAATTGCAACAGGTAAAGCTATAGCAGAACAGTCTAACAAATTCATAAAATTGGTGTAATACCCCAAATTTGAATTTAATGTAATAGGATCCTGTTCAATCTCTTCTATAGTATAAATACTGCCTGCTGTTGGCATTACAAATGCGGCATATTCCTTAGCATAGTCATCAAAAATCTTTTTAAAACCTTTTAATTTGTATTCTGTATCAAAATAAGCATTTGCTAAAGGGTTTTTACCTCCTAGTATAATCTCTTTAGTGGTCTTTAGCACTTTATTTTCATTGTTTTCTATAAATGCACCAACCGCATGGTAACGTTCGGCAATCCACGGACCACCATATAAAAGTTTAGCAGCTTCAAACATGGGCGAAAAATCTAATTCTTCTACCACATAGCCTTTTAATTGTAACGATGCTACAAAACTAGTATAAGCTTTCTCGTACTGTTTATTTCCAAAGAAAGCTAAATTTTCTTTCATTGGGATTGCTATTTTTTGCTTACTGCTTGTTAAACATTGGTTGTTTTTTCTACTATAAACATCTTCTGCATCGTACGCTGTTGTGTGTTCTAAAACAACCTCAACATCTTGTAACTCATTAGCAAAAACGGCAACACAATCTAGCGATTTACAGGCTGGCACTACTCCCGATGTAGAAACAATTCCCTTTGTTGGCTTTAATCCGAATAAATTTTGAAATGCTGCAGGAATACGTCCAGATCCAGCAGTATCTGTTCCTAATGAAAACGGTACATACCCAGCCGTAATGGCACTGGCAGAACCTGAACTTGAGCCTCCAGGAATATATGCTTCATTATAATAATTTTTAGATGTTCCATAAGGAGAACGCACGCCCACCAATCCTGTAGCAAATTGGTCTAGGTTTGTTTTTCCTATACAAATAGCTCCTGCCGCTTCTAGTTGTGTTACACTAAAGGCTGAACTTTCTGGATGAAAAGAAAATTCTTTACAGCCTGCTGTGGTTTCAAACCCAAAAACATCAATATTATCTTTTACTGCAAACGGAATCCCTAAAAGCGGGTAAGCGTCTAAAGATTTTGTTTTCGTTTTTTCTATTTTATCTACAAGTACATCTACACTTAACGCACTTATAAAAATATTTTCTTCGGTTAACTTTTCAAGTATTTTTTCCTGGTTTTGAAGGAGTGTTTGTTTGTAAACTTCAAAATCATGAATGAATAGTCCTTGTATTTCCTTAATTGTCATAGATATAAGGCGTTTAATTATTATTGGTTTTTATGGACACTAAAATATCGCCTGCTTTTACTTCTAAACTTTCTTTGGTATAAATATCGTTTACAACACCTTCGCTTTCGCTTAATATGGTAAATTCCATTTTCATACTTTCTAAAATAACTACAGGTTGGTCTTTTTTAACAAGCTCTCCTTTTGTAACTAATATTTTCCATACTACAGCAGAAAGTGGCGATTCTATAGCTTTACATCCTTCTGGTATTTCAATTATTGAATCGTCTGTAATAACTTGTTCTTCTTGACTAAAGTTTAATTTTCCTGTTTTAATCCAATCTTCTTTTTCATCGTTAAAAGCTTTTTGCTGTTGTGTTCTAAAAGATTGGATTTCAGCATCGTTCTCTGATAAAAAGGCTTTGTATTCTTTTAGGCTAAATGAAACCTCTTCTATCTTTAACGGGTATCTTCCTTGCGGAAAGTCTCTCCTTATTTTAGTAAGCTCTTCTGTAGAAACAGGATAGAATTTTATTTGATCGAAAAACTGTAATAAAAATGGTTTTTCTTTTGTAAAATAAGCGCCTTTAGGATAGGTATTCCACATTTGAAGGGTACGTCCAAACAATTGATATCCCCCAGGGCCTTCCATTCCATAGACGCATAAATACGCTCCTCCGATACCTACAGCATTGTCTGGTGTCCAGGTTCTGGCAGGGTTATATTTTGTAGTTACTAATCGGTGTCTAGGATCTAATGGCGTGGCAATTGGTGCGCCTAAGTACACATCGCCCAAGCCCATTACTAAGTAATTTGCTTCAAAAATTAAATTTTGCACTTCTTCTATGGAGTTCATTCCGTTAATTCTACGAATAAACTCTATATTATCTGGAGACCAAGGTGCATCATTCCTAACCGTTGTGTGGTATTTCTCCATGGCTAGTTTTACCTGAGGGTCATTCCAACTTAATGGTAAATGTACAATTCTAGAAGGCACTACTATATCATCTATATTTTCTAAGCCAGACAAAATATGATGTACTTTGACTAATAGCTCTTTTCGCTCCATTAAATCTGGTGAAAAATGAATTTGTAATGACCTAACTCCTGGTGTTAGATCAATAATACCTTCTAAGTTTTCACTTTCAAAAGCTTGAAATAGTTTATGTATTACTAAGCGTAATTCTAAATCTAATTCTAACTTTCCTAATTCAATAAGTATATTATCGTCTCCTGCTTGTCTTATAACAACTTGGTGCTGTTGAAAACTAAAACTTTCTAAAATAGGGCTAACATTTGCAATAGCTGCACCTGCATATTCTGGAAGATTAGCTTCTGCATTTTTAATAAAGGCTTCTTCTGCTTTATCTTTTTCTAAGGCCTGCTCGTAGGTAATTAAGTTAAACTTAATTTTTGATTTTGTAGAGAGTTGTCCCATTTTCCACAAATCGGCCTTTGCAATAGTAAATGGGCAAACAAAACCACCTAAACTAGGACCATCGGGTCCAAGAATAATAGGTGTGTCTCCTGTAAAATCTATAGAACCTACCGCATATGCATTATCGTGTATATTAGAGGGATGCAGACCTGCTTCTCCACCATCTTTTCTTGTCCATTTTGGAGCAGGACCAACCAATCTTACTCCTGTACGCGAGGAATTAAAATGAACCTGCCATGTTGCACTAAGAAATTCTTCTATATAATCGTCTTCAAAAAAGTCTGGTGCTCCATGAGGGCCATATAACACATCAATACTAATCTCGGAAGACACTTGAGGTAACGGTCTATTTTTTAATACGGGTTCTGATTGTGGTTCATTTAAATGTATAACATCGCCAACTCTAAGAGTACGACCACAATGCCCTCCCATTACACCTAGGGTAAATGTAGATTTACTACCTAAATAGTCCGATACATTTATTCCTCCTCCAAAAAGTAGATAGGAACGTTGCCCAGCATCTTGAATGTTTCCTAAAGAAAGGATATCGCCTTCATTTGCGGTGTAAACGGTATAATTCTCTACACTATTATTATTTAAGGTAGATTGTATATAAGCACCCGTAATTACAAATTCCGTTTTAGTCCTGAATTGAATTTTAGGTCCTTGTAGGGTTATTTCTAAACCAACAGCATTATCTGCATTACCCAACATGGCGTTTCCTATTCTAAAAGATCGGCTATCCATTGGACCAGAAGGCGGAATACCTACCATCCAATAGCCTGTTCTACCCGGATAGTCTTGAATAGTGGTAAAAGTCCCTGCCGATAAAATATCGATACTTTTACTTTCGTACTTAAAACTATCTAAAAATTTAGTAGACAAATCGGCCTTTAAAAAACCTTCACTTTTAGCAATACTTAATAAAAATTCTAAGTTCGTTTCTACCCCTTCAATTTTTGTTTTAGAAAGTGCTTCTATTGCTTTTTTTACACAGGCTTCTCTACTCTCTGCTGTAATGACAATTTTAGCTAATAAGGGATCGAAAAAAGGAGATACTTCTACCCCTTCTCGTATCCAACTGTCCACCCTAATATCTTCTGGAAACGTCCATTTTGTTACTTTACCTGTTGCTGGCATGTAATTTTTATAGGGATCTTCAGAATACAGTCTAAACTGCATAGAAGCTCCTGTTGGGGTTATATTTTTAGGAAAGGTAAAACTCCCCTCTTGCAACAACACCATAGCTTCTACAATGTCTATTTTAAAAACTTCCTCGGTAACTGTGTGTTCTACCTGTAGTCTTGTATTTACTTCTAAAAAGTAAAACTCTTTCCCTACTTCATCATACAAAAACTCAATAGTACCTGCACTTCTATATTTAATATAGCGCATTAAGTTTTTGGCTCCATCGTAAAATTGCTGTCTAATGGCACCTGGAATATTAGGAGCTGGGGTTTCTTCTATAATTTTTTGTGATCGCCTTTGAATAGAACAGTCTCGATCCCCAAGAACAAGTCCGCTACCTTCTCCATCACCAAATATTTGTACCTCAACGTGTCTTGCTTTGGTTAAAAATTTTTCTAAAAACACGCCTGCATTAGAAAAGTTTTTTTCTGCCAAAGATACCGTTGTTTCATAGGCTGCTTCTAATTCTTCTTTGGTATGGCATATTTGCATTCCTATACCTCCACCGCCTCCTGTACTTTTTAAAATAACAGGATATCCTATTTTATCGGCTTCTATTTGTGCTTCTTGATATGAGGATAGCAATGCTGTTCCTTCTAATATAGGAAGCTTACTTTCTATAGCAATTTCTCTTGCTTTATGCTTTAATCCAAATGCTTCTATTTGTTCTGGCGTAGGACCTAAAAATGTTACACCGTTTTCTTCTAATCGGCTTGCAAAATTTTTATTTTCACTTAGTAAACCATAACCCGGATGCACGGCATCTACGTTGTTTTCTTTAATAATGGTAATAATCTTATCTATATCTAAATAGGTTTCAGAAATATTACCAGAACCAATAAAAAAAGCCTCGTCTGCCTCTAGCATATGGGCAGCATTGGTATCTGCTTCATTATACAGAGCAACAGAAGTTTTACCCATTTTTTTTAGCGTTTTAATAATTCTTACCGCTATTTCTCCTCGGTTTGCTATTAAAACTTTATTTATTGTATTTTTCATAATTAGTTCCAAATAAGTAATTCTATTGGTGTTGGGTTATAGGCATTACATGGATTGTTTAATTGCGGACAATTACTGATAATACAAAGAACATCGACATGTGCTTTTAACTGAACATATTTACCTGCTTCTGAAATTCCGTCTGAAAATGTAGATTTTCCGTCTGGTGATACAGGAACATTCATAAAGAAATTAATATTACTGTTTAAGTCTTTTTTTCCTAATTCTAAGTTATGGTCTCTTAGAGCTGCCATAAATGAATCTCTACAGTTATGCATGTGTATTTTTTCTAAATCGTACCTTACAGAATTACTTTCTGCAGAACAAGCACCTCCAAGGGTATCATGTCTTCCGCAAGTATCATCGGTAATGGTTAACATAACTTGCCCTAAGTTTGAAACTAACTCGCTACCTTTTGTTAAATACACATTTTGTTGATGGTTAATAGTATCTTGGGCACTGTAACGTTCTTGCGCATTGCCTGCTACATAAAACATGGTATCTGCTGCTTGGTTACCTTCTGTATCTACAATACGAAATGTTTGTCCTGCTTTAATAACATACGACCAATAGTCTCCTGCTAATACCGTTTCTCTATAAATTGCATTTTCTACCTTAAAACTCATAATAAATGGTGTATTATTTAATATAATTAGCTGTGTTAATAAATCCTCTTTTGTTTTCTTCGCGCAAATGATAACAAGGATTATCTTTTGGCAAACAATTCGATTCCCATACTGTTATTTTTATAGGTTTAGGGCTATAGTCTGTACTTGGGTCTAAAGGATGTGGACAGGTATTTAAAATAATAAGCGTATCCATTTCTGCCTGAATATCTATATAGGCACCTGGTTTGGATTGATTTGTGTATAGTACCCCCCCTTCATTATCAACATCTACACGAGTAAAAAAGTTTACCATAGAATGCATATCTCTTACAGACATTCCGTATTTAGATACTTCTGTTACCAAACTTGTAAAACCATTTCTGTAGTAACTATTTCTATGATTTTGATAATTTTTTTCTCCAAATTTTTCATTAACGCTCTTTGGGGTGCTACAAGCCGTTAAAGCATCGTGCCAACCACAGGTATCGTCTATTATAGAGACCAAAACACGTCCCATATCGGAAAATAAGGCGTGCCCTTTGGTTAAATAAGATGTAAATTGAGCTTTTAGGGTATCTGCCATGTTGTAACGTTCGCTCAAGTCTTTCTGATTATAAAATAGTGTAGAGGCATTTGCACCTCCTTCTATATCGGTTAGTCTTAAAGAACGTCCTGCTTTTAAAATATAACTAAAATTCCAACCTCCTGGAATTTCTTTTTCTAATACAATTATTTGTTGTTCTAATGTATTCATTTATAAAATATTTGTCTTTTCAAAACAAAACACATAAGTCTATTATGTGTTTTGTTTTTTTAATTAAAAAGGAGTTTAAATAATGGGCTAACGTTTCTAAAATACATCGTCACCCGCTTGTGTTAGTTTTACTATTTTTATTTTTTCTTCAGGTTCTTCACTTTTAGGATGAATTAATTCTTCTAATCTTTTTTTAGTTGCTAAAAATTCTGGGGTAAAAAATTGCTCTGGGCTTCTTGGTCTAGAAACGGGAACTTCTATTATTTCTGCAATTTCTCCTGGATGTGCTTTTAGAACAATAATTCTATCCGATAAATAGATGGCTTCATCTAAATCGTGTGTTATAAACATCACCGAAATATTTATGTTTTTCCATATTTGGAGTAGGTAGGATTGCATTGTTGCACGGGTTTGTGCATCTAAAGCTCCAAAAGGCTCATCCATTAATAGCATTTTAGGATGCGTTGCCAACGACCTTGCAATAGCCACACGCTGTTGCATACCTCCCGATAATTGCGAAGGATAGGCGTCTTCGTATTTCTCAAGTCCTACTATTTTCACCCAAGTTAAAGCACTATCTCGTGCTTGTGTTTTTGATTCTCCTTTGCGACGTAAACCATACATTACATTTTCTACTACAGTAAGCCATGGAAATAAGGTATATCCTTGAAAAACCATTCCACGCTCTTTGCCTGGTCCATTAATTTCTTTACCACTTACTATAATTTTCCCCGAATCGATGTCTTCTAATCCCGCTATTAGTCTTACCATAGTAGATTTACCACAGCCTGAAGGGCCTATAATAGATGTAAATTCTCTTCTATAGGTTGTAAAGGATACGTTTTCTAAAATGGGTCCTTTTTTAGCATCAAATGTTTTGCAAAGATTTTCTACATTTAAGATAACTTCTCTTTGCTTTAATTTATCGAACCGCTGTTTAACTTCTAAGCTTTGCTCTTTATAATTGTATTGATTTATTTTACTCATGTCCGCTTAGTTTTCAATGTTATTTTGTTGCCAGTAAAACATTTTTTTACCTAAAAAAGCCAGTATCTGATCTGACAAAAGACCTATAATTCCTATAATTAATATTGCTGCAAATACATGCTCAAAGTTTCTATATTTTGCTTGTTGGTTAATAAACCACGTAATCCCGGTGCTGGTTCCTACAATTTCTGCTACCACCAAATAGGTCCATGCCCAACCAAGTAGAATGCGCATATCTTTATAAATGTTTGGTAAAATTCCAGGAATAATAACGGTTCTTAATAACACTAGTTTACTTGCTCCTAGTGTTTGTCCTGCTTCTATTAAACTAACATCTAAATTCCTTGTAGTGTTTGCAATAACCAATACTTGCTGAAAAAAAGTCCCTATAAAAATTATAGCTATTTTAGGACCATCATTAATCCCTAAAATGGCTACTGCTAAAGCTCCAAATACAGGGGCTGGCAAATACCTAAAATAATCTACAAAGGGTTCTATTAAATTTTTAAAAAAACCAAAGGTCCCACATAAAATTCCTAGGGGAATACCAATAATAGATGATAAAATAAACCCCCAAAATATAATTGTTATACTATGCCATAGACTCTCGTGAAACCAAGGTTCTCCTTTTCGTCTTGGTGGCGTTTTAAAAGATTTATACAAACTAACAATTACCTTATGAGGGGCTGGTAAATAAACTGGATTAGACGGTTCTCCTGTTGCTAGTCTTAATCCTTTTGTTTTTATTTTTTCATTTTCAGCATAAAACACTTTCTTTTTAACTAGCATTTCTTTTTTAAAGTATCCAACATCGCCTGGAGTGGTTATTTTAATCATTGGATGCCAAAGGAAAGTTAAATAACTAATAGCACACCAAAGCAATATGGGAATGGCAAAAGAAAGCATTACAAGAACACGCTTTTGTTTTTTTGCCATTGGTTTTCTTATTGTAAATAATCCACTTTTTTTTAGCATTTGTTAATTTTTTAAATAATTAATTATAGGCCTAGTGTTAGAGAGGCATCTATATAACTATCGACATTTTGAGGCGCATCATACACTTTATTTACGATATTAAAATCGTCCACTGTTTTAGAGGATCCGTATAATGAGTTTAAGGAATCTCCTTTTTCAAACACTTTTTTTGCTTCATTTAACGTTAAAAACTTAGTCCCTATCATAAACTTCTCGTATTCTGCTGGAGAAATACCTGCTCTACTAGACATAATTTCTAGGGCTTCTTTCTTATTATTTGGATTGTTTAAAAATGCTACCACTTTATACCAGACTTTAACTACTTTTTGCCAATCTTCTCTACGTTCGTTTAAGCTTGATGGCGATACCGCTAAACAATCGTAAATAAGCCCTGGAACATTTGCACTGGTATAAATAGCTTTAGAACCAGATACTTCCTTAAGTGCTTCACCAGAATTGGGTTGCCAAGCGGCAATTGCCGCAACCTCTCCAGAGGCTAGGGTTTGGGCTGTTTGGTGTGTTGCTACGTTAACCAACTCTACGTCAGACTCTTTTAAACCTGCACTTTTTAATGCTTTCACAAATAAAAGATGCTCTACAAATCCCACTTCTAAACCTATTTTTTTTCCTTTTAGTTGAGAAATACTATCGATTCCTGGTTTAGCTACCACCATATCATTACCATTACTATAATCTGAAACCAAAATCATAACATTAGATGCTCCTGTTGCGCCTGTTACTAACGCATCTCCGTTGGTCATGGTTACGGCATCGATATTACCTGAAGCAAATGCATCCATAGAAGGCACATATTCGAACCAAGAAAATTCAACATCGACCCCTTCTTCTTTAAACCAGCCTTTAGAAATTGCAATGTCCCAAGCCACCCAACCAGGCCAATCGCTATATCCTATTTTTAAAGGTGTTTTTTGTTTTTGGCAGCTAAATAATATTGAAATAGCACACAATAAAAGAATATATCTTTTCATAATAATTATATTTTAGGTATTAAAATTAGAATTGGTAGGTTAGTGCTATAATGGCAAAACTATCATCGGAAACAAAATTACCGTCTACATCTTCAAAAGTATCTTCTGAAGCTCCATCTAGTCTAATTTCTGGTGATATTTTAAGATGTTCGCTAATATAATAGTTTAGGGTAGCTGTTACATTATAAAGATCATTATCGTTTACTAACGAAAAATACCCTTCCTCATCCTTTAAAATTTCTGCTCTTAAACCTATCGAAAACTTATCATTAATCGTATATAATGGATATAACGCTGCAGCAAAGATGTCACTATCAAATCCAGGCTCCCCTCCCTTAATAAACATATTATGTACATTGTATCCTAATGTAAATTTTTCGGAAATAGTAACCGCTCCTACTAAGTCAAATAAATTTAATGTAACTCCATCTGGCTCTGTACTATTTAAATAGGTAAGTGCTGCGCTAAATACATTATTACTATATGCCAAATTAGTAGTAAATGCTTTATTGGTATCACTTCCTGTTTGTTCTCGTTGATATACATTATTAAACACACCAACCATTAGGTTCCAATTGTCATTAAAAGCATAATCTAGTTTTGCTCCTGCAAAGCCTGCAGAAGACAACGCATAAATATAACCGTTACTATAGTTGCCATTTAAATGAACATCGTCCAATTCATAACCATAATAAGTTTGCATTAATCCTGCCGTAACGGTTAGCTTATCGGTAATATTAAAATATCCAAAAGCATCTCTTATATGATTAAAAACAGACTCTTCTTCTGAATAGAATCCTGTCTTAAAAAAATCGTCATTTTTTGGACCAAATGCTAAATTAGCTTGAAATCCATAATTTTCCGCCTCGTGAAGTATCCCCGCACTTATCCAACCTAATGTAAATGCGTCGTCTTGATATCTGGGAAAAGTTATTGTTGTAGGAACATCATTAAAATTGGCAGCATAATAAGTATCTACGCTTGCTGTAAATGTAGTTTTCGCTTTTTTTTCTGCTTCTTCTTGTGAAAAAATAGGCATACTAATAAGAAATATTACAACAGCAATAATGTTAATTTTCATGGTCTTTTTTTTAGTAGTGAATAATTTGATAATTTATCTCAAAGGTATTAAACACGAATATTTTTCTCCACGAGACCTCTTAAACACAGGATATTTTCTCTTTTTTACGAATCAAAAAAGCAAGCCTATAAATAAGAAAAAAAAAAATATTTACATTTTACATTATGTAAAAATGACGATTTAAGAAAAAAGATATTCTATTTTATTTAATCCATAAAAGTGCATTTTGTTAGAAAAAAAAATAAAATGCACTTTATCCAACCTTAATTAACATTTTTTTTGTAAAACTTTTCTTTCAAAAAAAGTATTTTAACACTTATTTTGTCATTTAAATCTATGCTAATTATAAACCTATACTATATGAAAAAACATAGTTATTTAGATTTTTTTTGAGACTTACTTTTTTCTACAAAAAAGACCTTCTACACTAGTTTATATTATTAAATTCCTACAAATAAAACAAGGCTTCTAAAATTACCTAAAATAACTTTGGCATACTTTTAGAGTTAATCTTTATAGTTTCTTTATTGAAACATTTGTCTAACAAAAACCTTAGTAGCGTTATGAAAACTTTTTTTAACTCTCTTCTGGCTATTATAATTAGTATTGGAGCTTACGCTTCTACTTCGGCTAATTACCATAGATATAGTAAACCTTTTGTTTTTATAGAAAATGGAATTGAATTTGCCGTATATAATGATGGTCAATTCGATTTCAACATCATAAGATCTAACAATGTTAACTTAGATATTAATATTCATAATATTAATTTTAGCTTTAATAGCGGACACAATTATAATGCTTTTATACAACGCGATAATTATGGGGCAGTAATCCAAGTAGAACACACTCCTATTTATTATGATTATTACGGAAGAGTAAATCGTATTGGGAATACTCGCGTGTATTACAACAATTATGGATTTGCTACTAGAATTGGAAATTTACATATTAACTACAATAGTTACGGCGTGTATTATGGACATTCTGGATCTATTAACGCTATTAGATGTGATTATATTCCTAGACATCGTTACTATTGTCCACCTCCTATAAATAGATGTATTGTAAATACTAGACCTTATAGAAGGTATTATAGCCCTCAAAGGCACCAATACAACGTGTATTCAAAAAAATACTACAACAACTCTAATAGACAAAACTACAATAGAAATAATACTTATTCTAATAGGGAAACATATCGTACAAACAAGAGTAGGCTCTATAAAACAAATAGAACTTATACTTCTAGAAGACCTGCTATAACGTATAAAAATGATACTTATAAGAGGGGTTATTCTATTAATAGTAGTAACAGAAAATATGTTCCTAGAAAGCAATCAAAATATATAGATAGCAGATCTATACGTTCAACTAGAAGCTATTCTAATAAAAAATCAAAGGTATCCCCAAATAGAAGCTATGTTTCTAGATCCAATAGGTCGTATATTAGATAACCTACGCCATCATTTTAATGTTAATTAATTCTTGCTTCGTGAGTTCGCGCCATCGACCACGAGGCAAGTCTTTTTTTGTTAACTCTCCAAATACTACACGATCCATGCGAGTTATAGTATAGCCTAGCTTTTCAAAAATTCGGGTTACAATCTTATTCTTTTGAGAATTTAACTGTATCCCAATTTCTTTTTTAGAGTCTTCAATATACTGTAAGTCGTGTACTTTTACCACATTATTATCAATACGAACTCCTTCTAAAATTTTATCAAAGTCTACTCTAGAAAAATTCTTATCTAGCTCCAAATGATATATTTGTCGCATCCTACCAGAACTATTTAAGGCTCCTAAAAAAGTATCATCATTAGAAAGCAATAACAAACCCGAGGTATTGCGTTCCATTTTACCCACTGGCTTTAATGGAGATTTTGCTGCATTTTGAGTAATTGCTTTTACCGATTTCTTCTCGTTAGTTGTTGTTGATGAAATAGTAAAACCTTTGGGCTTATTTAATAATATATACGACTTTTTAACGGGGTTTACTAATTGACCATCAAAACGAACTTCGTCGGTTAATTTTACACGATACCCCATTTCCGTAATTACTTCTCCATTAACTCGTACACTACCTGTAGATATATACAAATCGGCATCACGCCTTGTACATACTCCAGAATTTGCTATATATTTATTTAAACGAATACTATCTGGATTGGAAACCGTATTTTTTTTAGCCACAGGACGCTTTCCTTTTGGTGCTACGTAGGTTTTATCCGCAACACTTTTTCCTGTACGTTTTCCAGAATTTGGTTTCTTATTCGTTTTGCGTGGCTTAGTCATACTCTTTATTTTTTGCAAAGATACAGTTTAATAATGAGTAACAGCTATTACTAATCGAGTAACAACAGTTCTAAATAAACCAATAGATTTGAAGTCTATAGTTTTAATTACGACTGGGAATTATTTTAACACCTTTTACGGTTATTTTTTTTGCGCATTTAAAATGTGAATAAACACCTACAAAAGAAGGTTTAAATTATTTGAAATTTTTACTACGAAAAGAACACAAGTAATTACATTTATATTTTACTGGCTCTATTTTGAAGTAAAGAATCTGCAATTACCAATGCCCCCATAGCTTCTACTATGGCAACAGCTCTTGGCACTACACATGGGTCGTGACGACCTTTTCCAGACATAGTTACTATTTCTCCTTTTTTATCTATTGTTTCTTGATCTTGCATTATAGTAGCTACAGGTTTAAAAGCAACATCAAAATAAATATCCATTCCGTTAGAAATCCCTCCTTGGATTCCTCCAGAAAAGTTGGTTTTTGTAGTTCCATCCTCGTTAAACAAGTCGTTATGCTGACTCCCCTTTAAAGAAGCTCCATCAAAGCCACTACCGTATTGAAATCCTTTAACTGCATTAATAGAAAGCATAGCTTTTCCTAACTCTGCGTGCAAACGATCAAAAACAGGCTCCCCTAAACCAACTGGCACTCCTTTAATTACACAACTTACAATACCTCCAACTGTATCGCCTTCTTTTCGAATTTGTTTAATATAATTTTCCATTTCTACAGCCATGTCCTTATCTGGACAACGCACTATATTTGCTTCCGTTTGGGATAAGTCTAAATCTGTATATGGTTTATTCAATTTAATATGCCCCACTCCACTTACATAAGCCTGAAAAGTAATTCCGTTTAGCACTTGTTTAGCTATAGCACCTGCGACTACTCTGCAAGCTGTTTCTCTTGCCGAAGAACGACCTCCTCCTCGGTAATCTCGTACATCCCCATATTTCTTGTAGTAAGTATAATCGGCATGGGAAGGGCGAAAAGAATCTTTGATATGTGAATAGTCTTTAGATTTTTGATTGGCATTTCTAATTAAAAACCCAATAGAAGTCCCCGTGGTTACTCCTTCAAAAATGCCTGACAAAAATTCTACTGTATCTGGTTCTTTACGTTGCGTTACAATGGCTGATTGCCCTGGTTTTCTTCGGTCTAATTCTTTTTGGATTTCATCAAAGTCAATAGCTACTCCAGCGGGGCAACCATCAATTACTCCACCAATTCCCACTCCATGGGACTCTCCAAAAGTAGTTACCTTAAAAATTTTCCCAAAGCTATTCCCTGCCATAATTTAATTTTTGAGCAAAAATACAGCTTCGCTTAGACTTTTACTAATTTTTGAGAATGGCTTATTAAACTAGATTAAATGCTTTTAAGCATATCGTAATTTTCTACTATTAGGCTACAAAATTTGTTCTAGTATCTTGTTACTAGAATCTTGATAATTAAACCAAGTAACCGTTTCGTCTTTACGATACCACGTAAGTTGTCTTTTAGCAAAACGTCGAGTATTCTTTTTAATTTCCGAAACAGCAAAATCCAATTCCCATTCTCCATCAAAATACTTAAACAATTCTTTATATCCTACAGTATTTAATGCATTTAACTGTTTGTTGGGATATACAGATTTCGCTTCTTCTATTAATCCATTTTGAATCATTAAATCTACACGTAAATTAATTCTATCATAAATAATTTGCCTATTGGCATGGAGTCCTATTTTTACAACCTCGAAAGGGCGTTTTTCTTTTTCTTTATTAAGAAAGCTAGAAAAAGCTTGTCCACTACTTAAACAAACCTCAACAGCTCTAATAACTCGTTGGGGGTTTTGCAATGCTACTTTCTCATAATACTTTGGATCTTTCTCTTTCAATATTTGAGAGAGTGCCGCTAAACCTTCAGATTCATATATTTTAAGTACTGTTGCTTTAACTTCTGGAGTTACTTTTGGAAAAACATCTAGCCCCTTACAAACAGCATCTACATACAAGCCCGAACCACCTACCATAATTGCTATATTATTTTTCTTAAAAATACGGTTTAAAATTTGAAGTGCTTCTTTTTCAAAATCGCCCACACTGTATGCCTCATGAATACTAATGTGCTGTATGCAATGGTGTTTTACTGCGGTAAGCTCCTCTTTATTAGGCACAGCAGTTCCTATAGTCATTTCTTTATAAAACTGTCTACTATCGGCAGATATAATTTCTGTTTTAAAATGTTGTGCTAATTGAATTCCCATAGCGGTTTTCCCTATAGCAGTAGGCCCTATAATTGCTATCAATTTATTACTCATCATTTTATCATTCATCATCAAAAGCTTGTCCACAAATGTGGCAATAAGAAGCATTTTTTGTTATCTGATTAGTATAGCAGCTTTTACATTTTAATTGTTTTGCCTTTTGTGTATTTTCATTTTTCACATACTCTGCGCTTACAATTCCTGTAGGCACTGCTAAAACGCCATAACCTAAAATCATTACTACAGAGGCTAATAATTGCCCTAATGGTGTTGCTGGTGCAATATCGCCAAAGCCAACTGTAGTCATGGTAACGATACACCAATATACACTTTTAGGAATGCTTGTAAATCCGTTTTCTGCTCCTTCTATTAGATACATTACTGTTCCCAGAATAATACAAAAAATAACAATAAATACTAAAAATACTGATATTTTTACTCTACTAGCCTTTAATGCGTTTACTAATTTATTAGATTCTCCAATATACCGTGCTAGTTTTAATAGTCTAAATACACGTAATAACCGTAAGGCTCTTATAGCAATTAATGCATTAGAGCCTAATGCAAAAAACGCAAGATATTTTGGAAGTACAGACAGTAAATCGATAATTCCTAAACCGCTAAAAATATATTTAAAAGGTTTTTTGGAAACAAAGATGCGCAATGCATATTCTGTCGAAAACATAATGGTAATTACCCATTCTGCAATACTAAATAGTTCTTCATATTTAGCATTAATATTCTCTATACTTTCTAACATTACCAATAGAATACTTAAAAGTATAAATACTAACAAAGCAATATCAAAAGCCAAACCTCCTGGGGTATCTGCCTTAAAAATAATATTGTAAATACGCTGTTTTATCAATTTCATAGCTTTACATTTATGCTTCCGGAATTTTTTGCTCTTTTAATTTACGATTTCTTCGTATTTCGGATTGAATAATATGCTGCGCATTTTTGCTATGCTTCATAGGGGTAATTAACGAGTGTATAATTTTCATTGAAGAGATTTGATGATTCAGTTTAAAAAAACCGAATCCTTTAAACACTCCATCTTCTATTAAAATTAAACTCTTTTCTCCTGTTTCCCTTCCATAACCAATTAGGAGTGTATTTTTATTTTTAAAAGTATATTTTGCTATAATGGTTCGTACCCTATCGTTGTATGCGTCTTTAGATTCTTCCTCTAAACAGGCTCCTGCACAGTCCTGAGTATCATATTTTTCGCAATTCCCCTTACCTACATAAACTCCTATATATTTTTCGCATAACCCATAAGTATGACTTATACGATTTAAAAAACTTTTTCCTGAATCTCTATTGGTAAAAGTTAAAATATGTTTTTTACGACCATCTGCTTTCATTAATTTTAGATGAATATACCCGTGATCGTCCGTAATAGGATATAAGGCGTGTGTATAATTTTGAGCTTTCACCGCCTTAGCGTATTTAGGTTTAAGGCGCTGCTTTTCTTCATTTTCAATAAGTGAAGCTATCATTTCTGAACCTGTTAATTCAAATCGAATATGTTCCACTTCTTTTTGTACTTGAATTGCTTTCTTTTGGGTGCTTGTAAAAAATTGATTTACTCGTTTTTTTATATTTTTACTTTTAGCCAAATAAATAATTTCATTGTCTGCATTATAACAATAAAACACCCCTATTTTAGTAGGTAAATCTCTAACTAAGTTATGTAGCTTAACATCAAATTGTACCGTAAGATTTCTTACGTTTTTAGAAATAATTTCTTTATTTAAGTCTTTTTGTAATAACAACTTAAATAGCTCTACGGTTGCTAAGGCATCTCCATTGGCACGATGCCTATCGGCTATGGGAATTCCTAATGATCTTACTAGCTTTCCTAAACTATGCGAAGGCTGTTCTGGCATAAGTTTCTGGGAGAGTTCTACCGTACACAAACTCTGTCGTTGGTATTCATATCCTAACCTACCAAATTCCGTACTTAATATTCGATAGTCAAACTGTGCGTTATGGGCTACAATAATACAATTAGTAGTAATTTCTATAATTCGTTTAGCTACCTCATAAAACTTTGGTGCACTTTGTAGCATTTTAGAATTAATACCTGTTAATTTTACTACATATTCATCAATTTCTCTTTCTGGATTTATTAATGAAATAAATTGATCTATTACTTTGTGTCCATCAAATTTATATATAGCAATTTCTGTAATTCCTTCTTCATTGAATTTCCCTCCAGTACTTTCTATGTCGAGTATTGCGTACAATTATTAATTATTGGTATTTAATTTTCAGTCCTTTTGTTTTCTATATGCTCTTCCTCTTAGCTCTCAATAATTAAGAGATCATATTTCAATACTGAAACCTAATTTCTTTCTCCAAAAATAGCACTTCCTATTCTAATCATGGTACTTCCACATTCTATAGCTAATGGATAATCGCCACTCATTCCCATAGACAGCGTTTGCATTATTATATTAGCTGTTACTATATTCTTTAATTCTTCAAAGGTTTGTTTTAGAAACAAAAACTCTTTTTTAATTTGAGCATTATTATTGGTAAATGTTGCCATTCCCATTAAGCCTGTAATTTTAATATTCTGAAAAGACAGCAACTCTTTATTGTTTAAAATAGCTATTAAAGCTTCTTTTTCTAAGCCAAATTTAGAGTCCTCGCTAGCTATTTTAAGTTGTAATAAGCAATTAATAGTCGTGTTTTGCTTTTGGGCTTGTTTATTAATCTCTTTTAACAATTTAAAACTATCAACTGCATGTATGGTATGTACATAAGGAGCCATATATTTAACTTTATTAGTCTGTACATGGCCTATCATATGCCATTGTATATCCTTTGGAAGTTGTTCCCATTTTTGGGTCATTTCCTGAATTTTATTTTCCCCAAAAATACGCTGACCTGCCTTATATGCTTCTTCTAAACTTACAAGGGGCTTTGTTTTAGACACTGCTACTAAAGTAACCTGCTTAGGGATTTTATGTAATAAAGAATCTATATTTTGAGAAATACTCATACGTTATTAAAAGTCTTCAATTATTTGTATCGCTACTTTTAAGGCTTCGGTAGCCTGCTCTAAGCTTACAATAGGTGTTGTATCGTTTTTAATAGCTTCTGCAAAAGCATCTAACTCATCTAAAATAGCGTTGTTATTGCTTATAACAGGGTTATCAAAATAGATTTGCTTTTTTACACCTTCTGCATTTTGAAGAATCATATCGAAATCCCCTTCCACTTTTGGGGCTTCTTTCATTTTTACCACTTCACATCTTTTTTCAAAAAAGTCTACGGAAATATATGCGTCTTTTTGAAAAAATCTACTTTTGCGCATATTTTTTAACGAAATTCTACTTGCAGTAAGGTTTGCTACACAGCCATTTTCAAATTCGATACGAGCATTGGCAATGTCTGGAGTTTCACTAATTACCGCTACACCATTAGCCGAAATATTTTTTACTTCAGAATTCACAACACTTAATATAGCGTCTATATCGTGAATCATTAAATCTAATACTACAGGAACATCGGTACCACGAGGGTTAAACTCTGCCAAACGATGTGTTTCTATAAACATTGGATTATTTATTTTAGAATTTACTCCTGTAAATGCTGGATTAAAACGCTCTACATGTCCTACTTGACCTTTTACTTTATGCTTTTTAGCTAAGGCAATTAACTCCTTTGCTTCTGCAACGGTATTGGTTATTGGCTTTTCTATAAATACATGCTTTCCTTTTTCGATGGCTTGCTTAGCCGTTTCAAAATGAGCAAATGTTGGAGTTACAATGTCTACGACATCTACCGTTTCTATTAGTTTTGTAATAGAGTCGAAATACGTATATCCAAATTCTTTAACAATTTGTTTAGCATGTATTTCATCGGCATCGTAAAAACCTACCAATTCGTATTTTTTTGATTGATTGAGAAGACGTAGGTGTATTTTTCCTAAATGTCCTGCGCCAAGAACTCCTACTTTAAGCATAAAAAAGTGTTTTCCACAAAAATAGGATTTAGAATTGAATAAAGAGATATTAGAAGTTAGATTTGAATGTTAAGAAGTCTGATATTAGATTATAAAACAAAATAGCGCCAAAAAAAGTGTTTAAATCTACTTTTTTATAAAACAATAATAATCAAAATTATAAAACTCCAACTTCATTCAACGTTTCATATACTAAATGGGTCGGCAAACCTACCACATTAAAATAACTCCCTTCTATTCGATCTATACCTATTAAACCTATCCACTCTTGTATTCCATAAGCACCTGCTTTATCCAAAGGTCGATATTTTTCTACGTAATGGCTTACTTCATTTTCTGTAAGAGATTTAAAGTGTACTCGAGTAATGAAGTTTTTAACAACCTGCTGATTTTTGGTGGTAAAACAAACAGAAGATATTACCTCGTGCCATGCATTACTCATTCCCATAATCATTTGTTTAGCCTGGACTAAATTTTTAGGTTTCCCCAACGCTTTTTCGTTATGCCAAACAATAGTGTCGCTCGTTATCACAATCTCATCGTTTTTAACAGAATCTTTAAAAGCTTTCGCCTTTAGTACAGATAAGTAATCTGTAATTGCTGTTCCCTTCAAGTGTTCAGGGTATATCTCATCAACAGGTTTTAACTGAATTTCAAAATTCAATTCCAATTCTTTCAAAAATTGTTGTCTTCGCGGAGAACCAGAGGCTAAAATAATTTTCATTTGCAAATTAAATAGTAATAATTAATTAGAAAAACGCTTTTTTAATTGATTTTCTGTTTTGTACATCAAAAAAACAATTTCGAATACTAGTATAATTAAAATATACCATGGAAACCAGCTTTTTGGCATATTAACAAACAAAAAAATTAAAGCTAGTAAAACATTCAATAGTCCAATGCTTCCCAACAACCCTGAACTATAAACTTGGGCAAAATCCTATGCTTCTTGAGACTTCAAGGACTTTTTGGTACGATAACCGTATCCAGGATTAATTCCCTTAGGGGGATCGTACTTCATACCAAAACCTATAAACATAAAGATTAGTCCTAAAATACCAAATCCAGTAAATAATGGAGATTCAAAATACATTTTTGATTATTTTACTTGAAAAAGTAACCATTACTCCTAAGTAATATACTGTAAAAATAGTACATTTGAGTAAAGAAGTAATTGATATGAAACTTAAAATTGCCGTTTTATCTGGTGATGGTGTAGGACCAGAAGTTACCGAACAAGCTGTTAAGGCTATAGATGCTGTGGGTGATTATTTTGGACATGATTTTACGTTTCACGAAGCCTTGGTAGGCGCTACTGCTATCGAAAAAACTGGAAATCCACTTCCCGAAAAAACTATAGAAATTTGTAAGTCTTGCGATACTGTACTCTTTGGGTCTATTGGAGACCCCAAGTTTGATAACGACCCTAACACCAAAGTATATCCCGAACAAGGGCTCTTAGGTATTCGTAAAGAGCTTGAACTGTATCAAAATATTAGACCTGTAATTGTTTACAACTATCTTTTAAACAACTCTCCATTAAAACCAGAGAATGCCAGAGGTACAAATATATTAATATACAGAGAGCTTACTGCTGGAATTTTCTTTGGAAATAAAGGTATTTCTGACGATGGAAAGACCGCTTTTGATGCTTGTACTTATGCTGTAGAAGAAATTGAACGTATTGCCCATGCCGCTTTCAAATCGGCACAACAAAGAAAAAAAAAGCTTACTCTAGTAGATAAATCTAATGTTTTAGAAACTTCTAGGCTTTGGAGACGTACTGTAATAGCTATGGCTAAACAGTATCCAAAAGTTACTGTTGAATTGATGTACGTGGACCAAGCTGCAGCAAAAATTATTTTAAACCCTAAAAGTTTTGATGTAATTCTTACCGCTAATTTAATTGGCGATTTTATTTCTGAAGAAGCGAGTGCTTTAGTGGGTTCTAAAGGCATTATGGCTTCTGCGTCTTTGGGAGATAAGTATAGCTTATTCGAGCCTATTCATGGCTCTTACCCTGTAGCTACCAATAAAGGAATTGCTAATCCCATAGGCGCTATTTTGTCTGCTGCAATGTTATTATCTCATTTTAATCTCGAAGACGAATCTAACGCAATTAAAAAAGCCGTTACAAAAGCCATGGAGCTTAACCTAACGACTCCCGACTTAAATAATCTAAAACCCTTAAGTACCGAAAAAATTGGAGATTTTATTGCCGATTATATCTGCAATCCTGATCTAACTAATTTTAATATTGAAAATATTTACTTAGGACAGTCTACTATTATTTAATTAATAATCAGCTACTGTACTAAGTAAATAATCTAGAACATAAAGAAGTTTGAAATATTATATCTAAAAACACTATGTTTTTTATCCTATTCATTCTAAATTGTTTCTGCAAAGTCAATTGTTCAAAAAACAACTGGAATCCCTTTTAGTTAATATCCATATTTTTCCCACAAACCCTTAAGGTAGTTTCTAAGACTATTTTCTTTAGAATTATTTCCTGGTGTATATAAAACCGTTTTTATTATTTCTTTTGGCAAAAACTCTTGATTTATAAAATTACCATCATAATCATGTGAATACTTATAACCTTCTCCATAGCCCAATTCCTTCATTAATTGAGTAGGCGCATTACGCAAATGTAAAGGAACCGATAAATCGCCGGTTTGCTTTACTAATTGCTGAGCTTTATTTATTGCCATATAAGAAGCGTTGCTTTTAGGGCTTGTTGCTAAATAAATAGCACATTGGCTTAAAATAATACGGGCTTCTGGGTACCCAACAGAAACAGCAGCAGTAAACGTATTATTAGCCATTACTAATGCTGTAGGGTTTGCCAAACCAATATCTTCCGATGCCAATATAATCATTCTCCTTGCAATAAATTTCAACTCCTCTCCTCCTTCTATCATTCGTGCTAACCAATACACCGCTGCATTGGGGTCGGAACCTCTAACCGATTTAATAAACGCCGAAATAATATCGTAATGTTGCTCTCCTGTTTTATCGTACCGCGCTGGGTTTTGTTGTACTAAATTATTTACAAGCTTACTAGTAACTAATACCTCATCTTCTGTTACACTATTAACTACCAATTCAAAAATGTTAAGTAACTTACGTGCATCGCCACCACTTAATCGAAGTAAAGCTTCTGTCTCTTGAAGTTGAATGTTTTTTTTTAACAATACTGTATCCGTATCCATTGCCCTTTTTAGCAAATTTTCTAAATCAAACTTGCTAAATGGATTTAAAGTATAAACTTGACAGCGAGAAAGTAATGCCGGAATAACCTCAAAGCTTGGATTTTCCGTAGTAGCCCCTATTAAAGTAATCCATCCTTTTTCAACTGCTCCTAACAGGGAATCCTGTTGAGATTTACTAAATCGATGAATTTCGTCTATAAAAAGTATTGGATTTTTAGTTGTAAATAGTCCTCCCTCTTTTTTTGCTAATTGAATAATTTCTCTAACATCTTTAACTCCACTATTAATAGCACTTAACTGGAAAAAAGGTCGTCCAGAAGTTTCCGCAATAATAGTAGCTAGAGTAGTTTTTCCTACTCCTGGTGGTCCCCATAACAACAAAGAAGGGATTAGCCCTTTTTTAATTTGAAGTGCCAAAGCTCCTTTTTCTCCTACCAAATGTTCTTGACTAAGATAACCATCAAGTGTTTTGGGTCGAATGCGTTCTGCTAAAGGTGTCGTCATTCCACAAAAGTAATTTTCCTTAGGTAAACTGCCAAAACTTCAGCCAGATAAGCTTTGGAGTAATTATTGACACTTTTAGGTTTATGATTGAACGCTCTAATTTTCCTTTTAAATATCATATGCTCTTATATCCTTTAGCTATGGTATTATGCCTTTGGTTAGTGTACTGGACAGAAATGCGATGGGATACTGATTATAGCCATTGGGGTATCCGTCCTCAAAGCATCAAAGGTTTAAGAGGCATTTTGTTTTCTCCTTTTATACATGGAGATGGGTATCATTTATTACATAACACACTTCCTATTTTAGTATTAAGTACTGCCTTATTTTATTTTTACGATGCTATTTCTTTAAAAATACTATTCTATGGAACGCTACTAACGGGGTTATTAACTTGGGCTATTGGCAGGGAATCTTACCATATTGGTGTAAGTGGTGTTATTTATATGCTCTTTGGTTTTCTAAGTATTAAAGGATTAATAAGTAAACATTTTAGGCTTTTAGCGCTTTCCTTTTTTGTAATTTTTATTTATGGAAGCATGATTTGGTATGTAACCCCAATAGACTACAAAATATCTTGGGAAGGGCATTTAAGTGGTCTAATTACAGGTATTGCTTTTGCTTTTACTTTTAGAACTCATATTCCTGAAAAACCTAAATATATTTGGGAAACCCCCCATTTTAAAGAGGAAAATGATGAGTTTATGAAATGTTTTGACGAGAATGGTAATTTTATCTCTACTAGCGAACGAGTACAACAAGAAATTGATTTACAAGATCTAGAAACTTTAACAAATTCCAACTTTACTAGTCAAAAAATGGATAAGGATGTTGTTCCTTACCCATCTATTCGGTTAATCTATCATCATATTTCTTCTAAAAAAAGTAAAATAAGAAAATATAAGTACTAGCCTTTAAAGTCTCCTTTAAAATTGTTTTGGTATTTAGTAAATTGTTCTTGGTTTGTAATTTTTTTATAATCGTCGGTACCTATTACTTTCAAAAACACCTCTAATTCTTTAGGCTTATAATATCCTGGTATTGGAAAAATAACGTTGCCTTCTTCATCAAAAAACACCATTGTAGGATAAGCTCTTACTTTTAACGAATTAGCAAAAACATGCTGGCTATTGCGCCCTCTTGCGCCCTCTTTATATCCTGGATTAGAAAAAGTATTTCCTTGGTATTCAAAAACGTCATTCCCTTCTGCATTAAATTTAACGGCATAAAAATTTTCGTTTACATACTTTACAACATCAGCATTATGAAACGTGTTTTTATCTAATAGCTTACAAGGACCACACCAATTGGTGTACACATCCATAAATATCTTTTTAGGATTGTTTTTTTGAGCATCTAAAGCTTCCTGCATACTCATCCAATTAATTTCTTGAGCCGTCAATAGTGTTGCTAAAAACAACATTATTAGAGTAATATATTTTTTCATAGTATATAAAGATATATCAAATTCATCTCAAAAAGCATTCCTAAAATACTTTTTTAACGAATTCCGTGCATTAATTTTTTTAATAATGGATTTAATAAGGCTATTATTAAGCCTGCCCCTATAGGAATTAACGTAAAAATAAGAAAGAAAGTAGTTAAGTCATAATCTTTGGTTATTGTTCCTATCATTCCTCCTAACGAGCCTGCCAATTTATTCCCAATAGCAATAGCCAAATACCACATTCCAAACATAAAGCCTATCATCCGTGCAGGAACTAACTTACTAACTTGAGATAAACCTACTGGAGATAAACATAATTCGCCAAGCGTATGAAAAAAATACGCCATTATAAGCCAAAACATACTTATTGAAGCTGTTTTTGCACCTTGTGGTATTCCTAACGAACCATAGGCTAAAAATCCAAAACCTATACCTAATAAAATTAATCCAAAAGCATACTTAAATGCCGAACTTGGATTGTATTTGCTTTCCCACCACTTCGAAAAATAAGGCGCTAAAGCTATAATAAAAAATGAATTTAATATCCCAAACCAAGAAACGGTTACATCTAACGTTTCTTTAGTAAAATCTATGTATAACTTAGAAATTGCAATTCCCCACAATAACACAAACATAATTATTTGCACAATATTAGATGACCAAATAGATTCTTTAGTGTTTTTCATCAATTTAGTCAATACCCAAGTTAAAATAGCTAATGGTATTATGGTTAATAATGTATCTACAATTCTATAAATAGTTGCTGCACTACCAACTAATAATCTATTTGTGTAATCCCTTGCAAATAACACTAAGGAACTTGCAGCTTGTTCGAAAGCCATCCAAAAAAACACTGTGAAAAAAGCAAAAATAATTATAGAAATCATACGATCTCTTACCACTTTTTCATATCTAATAATACGGGAAATTATTAAAAACAAAAACAACATTAAGGTGAGTAATATAATTTGAATAGGCCCAGGAATACTTATTAAAAAAGCTGTTGTCTCTTCAGAAAACAAATTCAATTGCCCTATTCTTGAAAGTAAATTAAAGCCTTCTGGTAGTAAATGAATACCTCCAATTTTTGAACTAGGATCATTTAATAAAAAAAGTAACCCTACTATTGCCGTAATAACAATTAAAACTTTATCCATTATAGTGAATGGATTTAATTTTCCTTTAGGTTTCGATAAGTCTTTTTTCTCTTCTGTTTTAGAGGGCATCTCTCCAATAGTCCCAAATAGTGGTTTGGCAAACCAAAATTGTAATGTTCCTAAAAGCATAAAAATACCTGCTAACCCAAAACCATAAGACCAACCAAAATTTTCCGCCAAATATCCACATAACATAATCCCAAAAAAAGCTCCAGAGTTTACTCCCATATAAAATATGGTATATGCACCGTCTTTCTTTTCGGGTACTCGCTCATACATTTCAGATACAATAGAAGTCATATTAGGTTTAAAAAAACCTGTCCCAATAACTAATAATGCCAAACCAATATAAAGAGATAATTCGGTCTCTAAAGCCATCGACACATGCCCCAAAGTCATTACAAAAGCACCAATAACTACAGCCCACCTATAACCCGTTAGTTTATCGGCTATAATTCCTCCTAAAATAGGAGTCAAATATAAAAGTCCTGCATAAGTACCTACTAAAGCTCCTGCATTTTCCTCGGACCAACCCCAACCAGGAAAAGGAACTTTATCTGTAGCAATTATCAAAGCAGTTAAAAAATTAAACAGTAAAATACGCATCCCGTAAAATGAAAAACGTTCCCACATTTCGGTAAAAAACAATACAAATAAACCCGAAGGATGTCCTAAAACTAATTTCTGATTTGCTTCCGTTCCGCCGTATAACATAAATTTCCTTTAAACTGTAAAATTGAAATTTACAAAATAGATATTACAATACAATGCATTTCTGTTTTGTTAGCTATTATTTAGGATTTTGAGTAGTTATATTTGTAATTAAAACAAAAAATTATGATCCCTGAAGTTGCTGGATTTTCTAAACTAAGTAAAGAGCAAAAAATAGATTGGTTAACTACCCATCATTTTAATCAAAGCCAACAGGCAAAAAATACTTTACTTACGTATTGGAATTCCAACCAAAAACTACAACAACTACACGACGAATTTTCAGAAAATGTAATTAGTAACTTCTATTTACCTTTTAGCATTGCTCCTAATTTTACCATAAACAATACTCGTTATTCTATCCCTATGACTATCGAAGAAAGTTCTGTGGTTGCGGCTGCCAGTAAGGCCGCCAAATTTTGGAACCAAAGAGGTGGGTTTAAAGCCTCGGTAATTAATACTGAAAAAATTGGGCAAGTGCATTTTAGTTTCAATGGAAATTTTGAAAAACTACACTTTTTTTTCTCTCAAATAAAACCTCAGTTAATTGAAAGTATTTCTACTATTCAAACCAATATGAAAAAACGTGGTGGTGGTCTACTTAATATTGAGCTTAAAGACAAAACACAAAAACTTAAAAACTACTTTCAACTACATTGTACTTTTGACACCATAGATGCTATGGGAGCCAACTTTATAAACACTTGTTTAGAGCAAATAGCACAAGTATTTCAAAACGAAGCGCTTCAATTCGATACCTTTTCCAAATCCGAGAAGCATATCGAAATTATTATGAGCATACTTTCTAATTATGTCCCCAACTGTATTGTTAGAGCGGAAGTCTCTTGTCCAATCAAAGATCTACCTAACACCTCTGAATTATCATCGGAAGACTATGCTGCAAAATTTGTTCGTGCTATTGAAATTGCCGAAAAAGAACCTTACCGTGCCGTAACACACAACAAAGGAATTATGAATGGTGTAGATGCTGTAGTACTAGCTACTGGGAATGATTTTAGAGCTATAGAAGCTGGAGCGCATGCCTATGCTGCCAAAGATGGACAATATGCAAGTTTAACTCACGCCTCTATTACTAACAATATATTAAATTATTATATTGAAATTCCCTTAGCCATAGGTACTATTGGTGGATTAACCCGTTTGCATCCCATGGTAAAGCTAGCCTTAGAAATTCTAAACAAACCTAATGCCAAACAACTTATGAAAATTATTGCTGTAGCTGGATTAGCTCAAAACTTCGGTGCTGTAAACTCCTTAATTACTACAGGAATTCAAAAAGGACATATGAAAATGCATTTAATGAATATCTTAAATCAACATAATGCCACAAAAACCGAAAAAGAAAAAATTATCGCCTATTTTATAAAAAATACCGTAACCCATAGCGAAGTTTTAAATCAACTCGCATTATTACGTGCCTAATGAAAAAAGAATTTTACAGCAATGGCAAACTACTCCTTACTGGAGAATATGTAGTACTAGACGGTGCTAGTGCTTTAGCATTACCTACTAAGAAAGGTCAATCCTTAAACGTTGAAACAACAAATTCTGGCTACTTAATATGGGAAAGTTTTGACTGTTATAACCAAAGTTGGTATCAAACAAAAATTAAAACAGCTAATTTCCTAAAAAAAGAAGTTCCTCTAGGAACTTCTAAATTTGACGATACGCTGTTTAAAATTCTATGGCAAGCACAACAACTTAATCCATTGTTTTTAAATAGTAATGCAGGTTATACAATACAAACTTATTTAACATTTGAACGTCTTTGGGGGTTAGGCACTTCCTCTACTCTAATTAATAATATTGCCCAATGGGCTCAAATAAACGCCTTTGAATTGCTTGAATTAAGTTTTGGCGGAAGTGGTTATGATATTGCTTGTGCTCAAAACAACAGCTCTATAATTTATCAACGTAATTTAGATCGAAAAAAACCAAAAATAAACACTGTCCATTTTAATCCTGCATTTAAAGAACAACTCTTTTTTGTTTATTTAAACAAAAAGAAAGATAGTAAAGAAGCTATTTTGGCATATCAAAAATTAGACATGTCTTTATTAGAAATAATCATTTCTGAAATTAACAATTTAACCGATAACATATGCAATAGCTCTACTTTAACAAATTTTGAGGATTCGATAATCGAGCACGAACAAATTTTATCTCAATTTTTAAATATTCCTACTGTAAAAGAAAGTCATTTTTCCAATTATCAAGGTGCTATTAAAAGCTTAGGAGGTTGGGGTGGCGATTTTATATTGGCAACAGGAAATAGTACTGATATACTTTACTTTAAAAAAAGAGGATATTCGACTATTATTCCTTATAAGGATATGATACTCTAAAGAATATCAATAGTACTACTACCAACAACTAAATATTATAAAAAATACGATTTACAAATAGTTATATTTTGAAAAATCAAATCGTGTAAACAGGCGCATTCAGAAAATAAGGCTATTTCATAAAGATTCTTATAGAAAATCTAAGATTTGATAGATTCAAATTTTGGATTTTCATTTTTTTTGGTCATTACTTTCCTAAAGTGCTCGTTTTTCTAACTAACAAGACATAGTAATCCCTTGTTTTTTGGTGGTTCTTAAAATTTAAGCTGCGGCTATGTTGTATCCTTCTGCCTATTTCTAGAGCATTAACGGTATGAATACCAAAAAATATCCAACGTATTTCGGTAGCTTTTGTTTTTGCTTTCATTTTTTTGAGGTGGTAATATTCTTTTTCTTTACCTAAACTACTCTCTAAACGAGTTACTCTTTCTTTGGTTATAATAACTTTTAACTTCTTTTCTTCTTTGTAATTTTTGGATGATATTCCTGCTTCAAAATGCGATTATTGTTCTAATGAAAGAAGAAATTATAAAATCTATTGTGAGTAATCACAATTATTTAAATACCTTTTTTACGAATACTTTATCCTTAAATTATATAATGTAAAAGATAAATCCTGTTTCTAGCTCTGAATAGCTATTTTCGGGGTTTTATTTGCATTAATTTACGACAAAACCCTCGTATTTACAAGGGTTTTGGATATTCTGAATCAGCCTAAACAAAAAAGCTAGTAACCAAAAAGATTACTAGCTTAGACACTAATTAAGTATTCGATACTTATTTTATTTTAAAAGCGTTTTCTTGAGGAAAGAAGGCAACTGTACCTAATTCTTCTTCAATACGCAATAACTGATTGTATTTAGCCATACGATCCGATCGAGAAGCCGATCCTGTTTTTATTTGTCCTGTATTTAACGCTACTGCTAAATCTGCAATTGTATTATCTTCTGTTTCCCCAGAACGATGAGACATTACAGAAGTATATCCTGCATTATGTGCCATATTAACTGCTGCAATTGTCTCTGTTAAAGTACCTATTTGGTTTACTTTGATTAAGATAGAATTTGCTATGTTTTCTTTAATACCACGAGACAAACGTTCTACATTAGTAACAAATAAATCGTCTCCTACTAATTGCACTTTATCTCCAATTTTCTCAGTTAAATATTTCCAGCCAGCCCAGTCATTCTCATCCATTCCATCTTCAATAGAAATAATTGGATATTTAGCTGCTAATTCTGCCAAATAATCTGCTTGTTCTTCACTAGTTCTAATTTTTCCAGCAGTACCTTCAAATTTAGTATAATCATATTTACCATCTACAAAAAATTCTGCAGAAGCACAATCTAAAGCTACCATAACGTCATCACCAAATGAATATCCAGCGTTAGTAACTGCTAATTTAATAGAATCTAAAGCATCCTCTGTTCCTCCTTCTAAATTAGGAGCAAAACCACCTTCATCACCTACTGCTGTACTTAATCCTCTATCATGTAATACCTTTTTCAAATTATGAAAAATCTCAGTTCCCATTTGCATTGCATGTGTAAAGCTCTTAGCTTTTACAGGCATTACCATAAATTCTTGAAATGCAATAGGTGCATCAGAATGGGAACCTCCGTTAATAATATTCATCATAGGAACAGGAAGTGTGTTAGCACTTACACCACCTACATAACGATATAACGGTATATTTAATTCATTAGCTGCTGCTTTAGCAATTGCTAAAGAAACTCCTAATATAGCATTAGCTCCTAATTTGGATTTGTTTGTTGTACCATCTAATTCAATCATTACTTGATCTACTAAGTTCTGATCAAAAATAGAATAACCCACTAATTCTTCTGCAATAATTTCGTTTACATTAGTTACTGCTTTTAAGACACCTTTACCCATGTAATCGCTTCCTCCATCACGTAACTCTACGGCTTCGTGTTCTCCTGTGGATGCTCCAGAAGGAACTGCAGCTCTTCCTAGAACTCCATTTTCTGTAATTACATCTACTTCTACTGTTGGGTTACCACGCGAATCTAAAATTTGTCTTGCATGGATATTAGTGATAATACTCATTATTATTGAATTTAGGTTATTTAAAATCTGGCGCAATATAGCGAATACTTAAGTATCTTATATTGCCTTATTGTTATAATATTTATTTATTTTAGACTTGCTACAAACTGATCAAATAAATAAGTTCCATCGTTAGGACCTGGGCTAGCTTCTGGATGATATTGTACAGAAAAACAATTCTTATTTTTTATACTAATACCTGCTACAGTTTGATCATTTAAATGTTCATGAGTTATTTCTATTTTAGGGTTCTTATTGGCACTCTCTCGTTCTACTGCAAAACCATGATTTTGAGAAGAAATTTCGCCTTTACCTGTTAATAAATTTTTAACTGGATGATTAATTCCTCTATGTCCATTAAACATTTTAAATGTTTTAACCCCTTGAGAAATAGCAATTACTTGATGACCTAAACAAATTCCAAAAGTTGGCAAATTTTCATCTACTAATTGTTTAGCAACAGCAATCGCATTTTCTAAAGGCTCAGGATCCCCTGGTCCATTAGATAAAAAGTAACCATTGGGGTTCCACGCTTTCATTTCATCAAGCGACGTATTATAAGGAAACACCTTTATATAAGTATCTCTTTTTGCTAAATTTCTTAATATATTTCTTTTAATACCCAAATCAAGAGCAGCGATTTTATATTTTGCGCTTGGCTCTCCATAAAAGTATGCTTGTTTAGTTGAAACTTTCGAAGCTAATTCCAGCCCTTTCATTTCTGGAGTATTCGCTAATTCCTGCTTTAATTCATCTACTTTATCAATTTCGGTAGAAATTACAGCATTCATAGCGCCATTATCTCTAATATAACTAACTAATGCACGAGTATCTACATCTGAAATAGCTAATAAATTATTCTTTTCTAAAAAAGATTGTAAAGATTTAGACCCTGGTCTCGAAAATTCATAACTAAAGTTTTTCACTACTAAACCTGCAATTTTAATGGAATTAGATTCTACCTCTTCTTCTAGTGTACCATAGTTACCAATATGAGCATTTGTCGCTACCATAATTTGACCAAAATAAGAAGGATCTGTAAAAATCTCTTGATATCCTGTCATTCCAGTATTAAAACACACTTCTCCAAACACACTACCTTCTTTCCCTACGGCTTTACCATGGAAAATAGTTCCGTCAGATAGTAAAATAATGGCTTTTTTCTTAGACTGATATTTCATAAAAATGTTTTAAAAAGAATCTTTTTGCTATTAGATAAATCTGCGCAAAAGTAAGACTAATTATTGTTTCTATAAACTACATGAGCACTTTTTTAAAAAATAGCTTTTAAAAAACTACTAATTAATTCAGAAAAACTCTCAAATTAAAATTATGTATCCAGGAACTAAATTATATTTATAAAAAAAGTCCTTTACAAAAAGTATGTAAAGGACTTTCAAAAAAGGCGGCGACTTACTCTCCCACAAATGCAGTACCATCAGCGCTATCGAGCTTAACTTCTC
>CALLUJ010000047.1 GCA_938011245.1 uncultured Aquimarina sp.
CCCCAACCGTTATTTATATATTTTCCACTAGGTACGGAGGCTCCCGATGTTTTTCCATAATGTAAACTTCCTCGATAAATCTCGCAAGGATATTTTATAGGAGCGCAGTCCGATACTGTCCATTTATACTTTTTTATTGTAGAGGTATTACAGGCTACAAAACTTAGCTGTACACCAATACTAATAATTACAATTATTCTGAAAATAAGATTTGCCACTAAATTTTAATGTATGCTTTTAAAGGTACCTAATTGTACTTTTTCTAACTTTTTTTGTTGGTCTCCTACTTTTAAAAACACCTCTACGTCTTTTTTTGCCTTGTATTTAAAAATAAGCTCTGCTTGTTGTGTTTTAGGATCTGTAAATAATTCTTTAAAAACACTAAATATTTCTTCTTTATCAAATTCAAATTCGGATTCAACTCTATAACCATCGGGGTTTCTAGACCAATTAAAATTAATTACTTTAGGAATGGTTCTTTGTTTTAACGGAATTGTATGGGCTTCTTTTTTTACCAAAATTTCTTTATTTGCATTGTAATAAATCATTTTTGTAAAAAAAGCATAATCCACAATAGTGCCTTCAATTTTAGGTTGCCAGTTAAAGCTTTGTGCATTATACTCCCACGATTTAAAATCGATGGGGTTGGATAATTCTGTATGAGAAACTCTTCCTGCGGTTATTTCCTTTACAAAACGATCTCGGTCTTTGATGCCGTCGGGGTTAAAATCGGCAAAATCTACCTCGGTTTCTTCCCCGTAAAAAGTAGCTACTTGAATGTTATGACCTGGACCCGTTAACCATACCCCTACTACGCCCCCTGGACCAACTCCCACAACAATTTCATAATAGGTTTTTTTTACGTTTTCCTTGGATTTATCCGAAATATCCAAAAAGCCTTCTTCAAACAATTGCTCCATTTTGGCTACAGGAAGGTTAAAACTACCGCCATAAAACTTGTTTTCTCTATAAGATAACCACACAATATCTAACCTGTGTGGAACTTCTTTTTCTGTAGCTTTGGCATACCTAGTCCCCGCACGCCCCCAACCGTTATTTATATATTTTCCACTAGGTACGGAGGCTCCCGATGTTTTTCCATAATGTAAACTTCCTCGATAAATCTCGCAAGGATATTTTATAGGAGCGCAGTCTGATACTGTCCATTTATATTTTTTCATTGTAGAGGTATTACAGGCTGTTATACTGGATTGTAGTAGGCATAATATAAATATTCGAAGTATGTTGTATAGGTGTTTTTTAGCCATGGAATATTTTTCTTGTACGTTTTCCGTTTTTTATATTTGGCGACATCCCTATACTTAAAATACTATAGTCTGACGAAAAGTGTAAAAACTGATTTCTTAATTTTAATAAGTTATCGCTGTCTTGTTTCATTGTAATATAGTCTATGTCGGTAGAACGCTTTAGCAATTCTTGTTTGCTGTAAAACGTAATGGGAAGTCCGTTGTATAGCACATAATCGTGCAAACGGTTTTTAAAATAAGTTAATAGTCTTTTTTGTTTCAGTTCGAGTTCGGGAACATCGTTGTTGTTGGCATTTTTGTTAGGGTCTACAGCATGAATATGATATTTGGCTTCTAACTTGTTTAATTTTATATTAATTTCAGCTTGTTTATTACTTAGTATGCCCATTAGTTCTAAAGGAATAAAACTATAGTTTTTGGAAAGGTTTCGTGTTCCTCTAAGACCTTTTTTTTTGACTTCTCCTTCTTCTTTTTTAAGTACAAAGGTACTAAGTTGCTTTTTGTTGTACCAGCCTTGGTTTATAAGCCATTGGGCTTCTTTTTTTACATCTAAAGTACTGCCTTTATACAATAATCCTACAATTTCTTCTCCGTTGGCATAACAACCTCCTATATCGGAATGTACCCCGGGTAGGTATTTTTCCATCCCTTTTGAGGTGGTGGTAAGTGCAAAGTTTTTACGATGCTCGTCTGCCGCTGCAAAGTGCACCACTTCTTTGGCTTTGTTTACGGCATCTAAATGTAGCTCTTCTACATCGTAATGCTTATCGCCAAATAATCCGTTATCTAAACCGTCGGAATCTAACGCCGAAACCGTATCGAATAGGCCTGCAAAGTTAATGGTCATTTTTTGTACTTTAGAAGGGTCTATTTCTTCGCCTAATAGTCCAAATTTTTTGCTAAAGTAGGTTTTTTTAAATAGGCTTTTTTCTTTTAAAGCGCCTTTTTCTTGGGTTATTTCGTGTATAAAATTACGAGCCGTAGCTGCTCCTCTACTAAAACCGTACACATTAAAGGTAAGTTCTTCTATAGTTCTTTCATCTGCTATAAAGGTTATTTTATCACCTATTTCTTTAATACTACTTTCTATTTTTTTACGAATACCCGATGCTCCTTCGCCATCTTTGGCACTGGTTAAATCGTCGTGTTTTCCGTTTTGTGTACCTACCCCTTCTACATATACTTTGTCTACAACATGGGTTGGGGTTAGGTTTTTGGTTTCGTAAAATTTTTCTAAACGGGCTACATTAGATAGGTCGTTTTGGTAACTGCTGCCCCAAACATTGCCTTTGGTACCATACAAAATCCCTTTGTAGTGGTCTGCATGTTCATTTTCATTTTCGCTCCCATTCGTTTTTAGCTTTTCGCCTGTAGTTTTTCCTCTGGTGCCGTATTTTCTTTTTTTATACAACCAACGGGCATTGGTATTGTATCTATTGTTTCCTGTTCCGTCAAAAAAAACAGCAATGGTTATTTTTATACAATCTTCTTTTTCTGTTGAATCTTCACTTTCTTTTTCTAAATGTGTTGTATGCAAATTTGGTGCTGGTGTGTTTTGAGAAGCCACCACCTCTTTAGGCATTGTTTTTTGGTAGGAGCTCCTATATTCTGGAAACGCTACTTTAGGCATTTTCCAGGGAACAGCAGGTTTTGGAAAGCCAAACACAATGCCATCGCCGCCTGTTTCGTTAACGCTTACTGCTGCATTGGTGTTAATGTTTTTGGCGTAATAACTAATGTCCTTTTTTGCTGTTTGATTAAACTCGCCTTTGGAAATTTTTACAATTCGTCCTGCCATATTTTAAAATAAATTAGCTTGTTCGCCACTATTGTTATTTACTTTTTTTGTTGGCATTTTTGTTTACGTTGCCTCTAGCGCTAGTACTACTAATATTTTCTGCGGCTTGGTTTACAATTTCCTAGGCTTGGTTTTTAAGCGCTTGGGATGCCAACTCAAAGATATCAAAAAAACCTTCTTTAAATAACTTTTTCATTTTGATTATGAGAAGGTTAAAATTACTGCTATAAAACTTGTTTTCTCGGTAAGGTAGCCTAACAATACCTAACCTGTGTGGGACTGTTATTGAAAACTTAGAGCAAACACATTTAAAAAAAATTAGAATTATTTTTTAAAACAGTATCTTATTATTTCATTATAAACTCTTTAACAATTACTGTAAAGGGTAAAAAAATAATGATTTTCCAAGCCTTTTCTAAATTTAACACATATTATTTTACAAGGTTTTTCAATTATTCTTAGGAAACACAACAAACAAACAAAGGTAATCTACAACATAGCTTTCAGGTTATTTTACTAGTTGTTTTAACCCGTGTTTTATACGAATTAGAAAACTTTTTATAGATGGTTCTATTAGCAGAAAATAAGCTTGAATGGTTTAAAAAGCATGGAAATTTTACAAATGGTATTCCTAGTACAAAAACAATTCGGAGGTTTTTAACTTCTTTAAATACACAGGCTTTTCAAGAATACTATTTTAACTGGATTAGTTGAATCTGCGATATAGATGATGTAAAATCTTATTGCCATCGGTAATAAAACTATTAGAGGAGCTTCGACAAAGAGCAATATAACTTTTATTAGTCCTAATGTTTTAACTGCTTGGGCTAGTGACTAAGGTTTTTTTTTAGGGCAACTAAAAGTAAATGATAAAAGCAACGAAATTATAGCTATTACAAAACTAATAAAGAAAATAGTTGTAAAAATACTGTGCTAACTATGGATGCCATGGGTTGTTAAAACAGATTGTAAATAAAATTATTATTATCTGTTTTTTTTCTTCGCAAATCTTAGAAATAGCCTTTCTATCCAAAATGTGTTACTTTTAGAGCATGTAGGCATTTACACATTAGTGCTTCCCAAATTTTTGAATTATTTTATCTACTATAGTTTGTGCTAGCCTTTCTTTACTTTCAATTGTCCATCCTGCTATATGGGGACTTAACAATACATTATTAAAAGTAAGCAATTCTTCAAATTCTTCTGGCATTTGCCCTTCTAAAAATAAATTTTCAAAAGATAATTTTTCATATTCCAACACATCAAGACCTGCACCTTTTATTTTTCCTGTTTTTAATGCTGCTACCAAATCTTTAGTTACTACACTTTTTCCCCGAGCAGTATTAAATAGCCAAAATGGTTTTTTAAATTTATTAATAAATTCCGTGTTAATTATTTTATTAGTAAGCGGTGTCCACGGAGTATGAAGACTTAAAACATCGGTTTTTTCAAAAAACTCTTGAAGTTCCACTTGTTCTGCATTACTATCTTCTACATCTTCTTTTATATCATAACAAAGCACCTCAACATTAAATCCTCTTAATTTTTTAGCAAATGCTTTCCCCATATTTCCATAACCAATTATACCTACAGTAAGTCCATCTAATTCTACCCCTCTATTAGCTTCTCGCAACCATTGTCCATTTTTAACTTGCTTATCGGAAGTATTTAATTTATTAAAAAGTGATAAAATCATCCCTAATGTATGTTCTGCTACTGCATTTCGGTTTCCTTCGGGCGCTGAAAATAAACTTATTTGTTTTTGAGCAGCTATATCTAAATTTATACTTTCCAAACCTGCACCTACTCTTGCTATAAATTTTAGATTAGTTGCTGCATCTAAAAAGGTTTTATCTATGTTAAAACGACTGCGAATTACAATACCATCGTAATTCATTATTTTTTGTTCCACCTCTTCTTTAGTAGAAGTATAATCTTCTTCGTTTTTATAGCCTGCTTGAGCTAACTGATTTTTTAATAAAGGATGGTTATTATCTAAATGTAGTATTCTCATAATTTATAAAAAGTTCTTTACTATTTATAATTGCTGTTAATTTTTAAAGACTAATAATAAAACGTGTATAAATTAGTTTAAGGGTTATTTTGTGTTATTTATTTTTTGTAGCTGTTCTAATTGCTCCATAAAACTAGGGTTAATATACATTTGAACAGCAAATAAAATTATCGTAATGCTTACAATTATTAGTAAGGGTTTCCATATTGGTTTTGTTACAAATGTAGTTGTATAACCTATATACTTTTTCCAAAACACTTCCATAAATAGTAATGCCGAAGCTAAATTTACTCCTAGTAATACAAACTGAGATGTTTTTGACAAAAACAAAAAGGAGTTCAAAAGAGATAATAGTAATCCTATTATTATAACTATATAGGATTGATTTTTTTTATTTACTTTTCTTAAATTAATATTAAGTAAAATTGCTCCTATAAATGCTCCACAAAAAATAGTGATTCCAAAAATTGCTGCAGGACTATATAATTCGTTTTCCTTGTTTATTTGGGTTTTACTTTGTGCTTCTTTTTGTTGTTTAGCAAAATTATTTTCTACTGTTGCTTTCAACGTTTGTTCTAATTGCTCTTCTTCTTCTGTTAAATTAGTTTTTTTATTTTTTAAAACTTCTAGAGCGCCTAATCTGGCTTCGTCATGATATTCTTCTTGACTATTTATAATAATCCGTAATTCTTTTACTGAATGATTTTTATAGTATTTAATATACTGGTTTTCTTTTATTGCTTGTTCCATTAAATCTCTAATCCTTTTATTTTTTTGTATTTTTCTAATGCATTACCATCTGTTAAACTAGCAACATAGCTACAAATACTTAATAGCCTTGTATATAAATTTTGGTTTTTATAATCAAAATTTCCTTCTTCAGATTTTAAGATTAAGGTATCGTAACTAGTTAAGCTATTTATATGATAGTTTTTTACTGATAAGCAATACACATCTAATAGAGTATTTAATATTTGATAGCCTGTAATTTCTTTTTCAATTACCTCTTTACTCTGATAAATTTTATCTATACTTACCTTAATAATATCTTCTATTTGTAGTTTAAACCTACTATGATCTATTAATGCCCCTTCAAACGTTCCTTTTAAAATAGCTTCTTCATTTTTAATAAAAGTTTCTGCAGCTTCATTAATTAAAACACCTATAGCTAATGCTCTTAAATAGCTTACTCTTTCTTTAGTTGTAGTTAACTGAGTATATTTTTCTACATTTAAACGCTCTTTTACTAAATCTATTAATTTTTCTAAAGCTTCTGCTTCTTCTAATACTCCAAGGTTAATACCATCTTCAAAATCTATAATTGTATAACAAATATCGTCTGCTGCTTCTACCAAATAAGTTAGTGGATGCCTAAAATAACAATCTTCTCCTTCGTAATCTTGTTTTAGCAAGCCTAAATCGGTAACAACTTCTTCAAAAAACACCTCGTCTGCTTGGAAGTAGCCGAATTTTTTATGAACTATTTGCTTCGTTGGTCTATGCGGCAATGAAGGTTTAGGGTACTTTATAAATGCTCCTAAAGTAGCAAACGACAAACGCAGACCTCCTTCAATACCATTTTTGGTTTCTGTTAAAATTTTAAATCCATTGGCATTTCCTTCAAATTTCACCAAGTCGTTATACTGCTTGGGTGTTAATTGGCTCTTATACTGTTTTCCTGCTCCCGATTTAAAATACTCCCCTATGGCTTTTTCTCCTGAATGGCCAAAAGGTGGGTTTCCAATATCATGTGCTAATGCTGCTGCTGCCACTATTGCTCCAAAATCATTAAAGGCATAACCATTAACTTTTTGTAAAGCTGGGTATTTTTCAAGAATTTTTTTACCAACACTTCTTCCTAAAGAGCGTCCTACTACGGAAACCTCTAAACTATGTGTTAATCTAGTATGTACAAAACTGGTTTTAGAGAGTGGCACTACTTGTGTTTTATCTTGTAAGCTTCTAAATGGTGCCGAAAAAATAATACGATCGTAATCCACCTCGAACCCTAAACGAGTTTCATCCTCTTCTATTCGTAACCTTTTTCTTTTATCTCCTTGCTTTCGTAAGGATAATAATTGTTCCCATTGCATCATAACCTAATTAGCTTCTTGTAATTTTTATGGTTTTCTTTATTTCCAAAATCTTTTCAATAAACAAATTATTAGTATCTGGGCTAATATAAATTTCATTGTATTTATCGTATTTTATAATTAATCCATTTTTTGCCGTTGCAGGTTTTATTCCAGCCCAAAGCGTTTTACCTACTATAATCTCATTAATTTTTTCTAGGACAACACTCCCTTTTAGAAAACCACATTTGTATTTCAGTTTTGTTTGTGTAAGCTCGTAACTCGTATCAAAATAAATTCCATAAAAAATCCATAAGACCAAACATCCCATAAAAAAACTAAACATCGATTCAGAAGTTTTAAACCCTTCATAAATTGGCATACTTAACATAAATACTACCACGATAATCATTAAAACAACAATTATCTTAAAACCAAGATCCTTTCTACTTTTAAATTGTATTGATTTCTCCATAAGCTACAACACTTCCAAAGACACTTTATAGCCTTCGTGGTTACGAACGTTAAAAACCGTTTGATCTTCAAATATTAAATATTGGCCTTTAACTCCCACTAGCTTTTCTTCAAAAAATGCGGTTTTATCTAAATTAATAGAGGTTACTTTTTCTGGTACTTGCAATACTGGAAAATCAATTTTAGATTCTTTTACATTTTCTACATAATAAGGTAATACTTCTTTGGGCAAATATTGCTTTAAGTTTTCTTTTACTTTAATTAGGTCTTCGTCTGCAAAACCATTAGTCAACATTTTACGCCAATTAGTTTTATCCGCTACGTGCTCCTTTAAAGCTACTTCTGTAATTCCTGCCAAATAACGATTTGGCACCTCTACAACTTCCAATGCTTCGTGTGCTCCTTGATCTATCCACCTAGTAGGCACTTGTGTTTTGCGTGTTACTCCAACTTTTACGTTACTAGAGTTTGCTAAATACACAATATGGGGTTGTAATTGTACTTTTTTCTCGTATGTTAAATCCCTATCTTCTATATCCAAATGTGCCGTACTTAACTCTGGCCTCATAATCCAATCTCCAACACTTGGCTGCTTATAAAAATCATCATAACAATAGCCTTGCCTAAATATTTTCTTCTCTTTTCCACAAGCTAAACATTGAGTCCCCATAAATTCTATACGAATTTGCTTTCCTAATAATTGGTTTATATGAACAAAACTAGATTCGAAAATCAAGTAATAATTTACTGGACTAGTATGCTCTGTTTTCATTTTAGTAAGTACACCTTCGTATTTCATAAAATAATTAATTATTGAATTTAAAAAATATAGTACATTAGAATACTAGAAAATTAGTCTGTAAATATACATAAATCGAATGCCACTACCGATAGTAAATTCAATAGCTAATTGGTTTCTAAAAAAACGAATCCATCAAGTAGAATTATTCTTAAAATATCCTAACGAAGTCCAAGAAGAACTTCTTTTTAATTTATTGAAAAAAGCCAAAAACACTGAAATTGGCAAGCTTTATGACTTTAAGAGTATTAGCAATTACAAAGAATTCTCGGAACGTATTCCTATTGTAAATTATGAGCTTATAGAATCCTTAATTACTCGAAGCAGAAAGGGTGAACATAATATTTTTTGGCCTACAACTATTAATTGGTTTGCAAAATCTAGTGGTACTACAAATGCAAAAAGTAAATTTATCCCTGTAAGTTCTGAATCTTTGGAAGATTGCCATTATGCTGGCAGTAAGGATTTGTTATGCTTATATTTAAACAATAACGAAAACGCCCAACTGTTTACAGGGAAAGGCCTACGACTTGGTGGCAGTAAAAAATTATACGAAGAGAATGGTACTGTTTTTGGCGATTTATCTGCTATATTAATAGATAATATGCCTTTTTGGGCAGAAATTAGTTCTACTCCCTCTAGCACTATTTCTTTAATGAGTGATTGGGAAACTAAAATGAATGCTATTATTTCCGAAACTATCCACGAGAATGTAACTAGTTTAGCGGGTGTACCTTCTTGGATGTTGGTGTTGCTTAATGAAATTTTAGATTCTCAAAATTCTTCTAATCTTGGCGAAATTTGGCAAAATTTAGAAGTTTATTTTCATGGTGGAGTAAGCTTTACCCCATACAAAGATCAATATAAAAAGATCCTTCCCGAAAACTGCAAGTATTACGAAATATACAATGCTTCTGAAGGCTTTTTTGCTATACAGGATCAAAATTCTAGCAACGATTTACTACTTATGTTAGATTATGGTATTTTTTATGAATTTATGGATATGGAAACATACCATTCTAACACACCAAAAGTGTATCGTTTAGATGAAGTAGAGTTACATAAAAATTATGCTATTATTATTACTACTAATGCAGGGCTTTGGCGTTATAAGGTTGGAGATACCGTGCGGTTTACTTCATTAAATCCTTTTAGAATTAAAATATCTGGAAGAACAAAACACTTTATTAATGTTTTTGGAGAAGAATTAATGATTGAAAATGCCGAACAAGCATTAAGAATCGCTTGCTCTAAAACAAATGCCGATATCGTTGATTTTAGTGTGGCTCCTATTTTTATGGAAGGCAAAAACAAAGGCGCTCACGAATGGTTAATTGAATTTAAAAATAAACCTAGTAATCTTCAGGAATTTTCAACCATCCTAGACCAAGAACTCCAAAACGTAAATAGTGATTATGAAGCTAAAAGAGCTAACAATATTACATTAAATCCTTTACAAATTATTATAGCCCGAAGCAATTTATTTTATGATTGGTTAAAAGCAAAAGAAAAGCTTGGAGGGCAACATAAAATACCAAGACTTAGTAATAATAGAAATTATATAGAAGAACTCCTACTTTTAAATACTTTTTAAGTACAAATAAAACATTAATTTACCTCTTACTCATATAAAGAAACTTATAAAATCGATTAAAACCTATTTATAATATTAGATACTTACCTTTTGGTTATTCGTCGAGTATTTTAACCCTTACATCTAAAATAATTCTTATAAATATATTTCCAACTTAAATTTACGATTACACACTAAACACTATTACATATGAAACATTTGTTTTTTTATGTTTTTTTTATTGGGGGAGCATATCTAATGAGTGGACAACAATTGAGTGCAACACTTCGCAAAAGTAAATCATCATCAATAAAAAAATACACTAAAAATATCAAAGTAATAAAAGAAGACAATTCAAATCGTAAACAAACTTCTCTTAAACGGACCACGAAAGTAGTAAGACAAGAAAAAGAAAGGAACGATTTACCTGAATGGTAATTTTAACAACAAATTATTAACGAGCTCTATTTAATTCAATAAATAGAGCTTGTTCGCTTTTTCACAATATAAGTTAAGTATATTGAAATCGTTAAAGATTATAGTTTCAACAAAAAGCTTCATTTAGCTTTCCTATATTTGCTATTGAAACAAGCATACTTCATGAACGAAAATTTAGATCCTACTAACGAAAATTTTACCCCTCAAGACAACGATATAGAACGAGCACTGCGCCCTCTAAGTTTTGGCGATTTTGCAGGTCAAAATCAAGTTCTTGAAAATCTTGAAATTTTTGTTAAGGCTGCTAACATGCGAGGAGAAGCTTTAGACCACACCTTATTCCATGGGCCTCCTGGATTAGGTAAAACCACATTAGCTAATATATTAGCTAATGAGTTAGGCGTAGGTATTAAAATTACTTCTGGCCCTGTTTTGGATAAACCAGGAGATTTAGCAGGTTTGTTAACCAATCTAGAACCTCGAGATGTTTTATTTATTGATGAAATACATCGATTAAGTCCTATTGTAGAAGAGTATTTATACTCGGCTATGGAAGACTTTAAAATTGATATTATGATTGAAAGTGGTCCAAATGCTAGAACAGTTCAAATTCATTTAGACGAATTTACTTTAGTAGGCGCTACAACGCGTTCTGGGCTACTAACAGCTCCCATGCGTGCTCGTTTTGGAATTCAATCTAGATTACAATACTATACCACCGAGTTACTTTCGGGGATTATAGAACGTAGTGCTACAATACTTAATGTTCCTATAAATCAAAAAGCTGCTATAGAAATTGCTGGACGCAGTAGAGGGACTCCTCGTATTGCTAACGCTTTGCTTCGAAGGGTAAGAGATTTTGCTCAAATAAAAGGAAATGGTTCTATTGATTTGGAAATTTCTAAATTTTCATTAAAAGCCTTAAACGTAGACGCCCACGGCTTAGACGAAATGGATAATAAAATCCTAACTACTCTTATTGATAAGTTTAAAGGAGGACCTGTTGGGATTACTACTTTAGCTACTGCTGTAAGTGAAAACGCTGAAACTATAGAAGAAGTTTACGAACCTTTCTTAATTCAACAAGGTTTTATAATGCGAACTCCTAGAGGTAGAGAAGTAACCGAATTAGCTTATAAACATTTAGGAAAAGTTAAAGGACCTATACAAGGAGGGCTTTTTTAACAAAAAATTAATCTACCTAGCTGTTAGTTTAGCATTAAATACAAACTAAACTATTTATATATTTAATAAAAAGTAATTATGAAAAAAATTATCTTATCAACTATCCTTATAATAGGAAGTCTTTCTATTGGACTAGCACAAAATTTTACTTTAAAAAGTACCGATATCGGAGGTCAATTAACCAAAAAGCAAGAGTTTAACGGTTTTGGTTGTACTGGTAAAAACATTTCCCCTCAGCTAAATTGGGATAATGCACCAGAGGGTACTAAAAGTTTTGCCATAACTGTTTATGATCCCGATGCCCCTACAGGTAGTGGTTGGTGGCATTGGGTAGTTTTTGATATTCCTGCTAATATTACAGAACTTAAAGCGAATGCTGGAAATCCTGAATTAACTATTGCTCCCAAAGGAAGCATCCAAAGTATTACTAATTATGGAGTTCCTGGTTTTGGAGGGGCTTGTCCTCCAAAGGGACATGGGTTACACCAATACATTTTTACTGTATATGCATTAAAGACCGATAAATTAGGCTTAAATGCCGAAACCAATCCTGCAATTGTTGGCTATTATTTACACAACAACACTATTGCAAAAGCATCCATTGTGGCTTATTACCAAAGATAAATTATTTGTTTGGCTATTTCTAACTCACATAACACAATCCAATTGGCGCAAAAACGAAATTGGACACAGCTTATAAAAACCGAGGCACAACGCCTTGGTTTTATGTCTTGTGGGATTAGCAAAGCTGGTTTTTTAGAAGAGGAAGCCCCACGTTTGGAGCATTGGCTTAACAAAAATTACCATGGCAAAATGAGTTATATGGCCAATCATTTCGACAAACGTTTAGATCCTACACTACTTGTAGACGATGCTAAAAGTGTAGTTTCTTTATTACTAAACTACTTCCCTGAACACACACAAACAGACTCTGAAGCTCCTAAAATTTCCAAGTATGCTTATGGTCAAGATTACCACCATGTAATTAAAACTAAACTTAAAGAGTTACATCATTTTATTCTGGACAATATTGGTGAAGTTTCTGGGCGTGCTTTTGTAGATTCGGCTCCCGTACTAGATAAAGCATGGGCTACCAAAAGTGGACTTGGTTGGATTGGAAAAAATGCCAATTTATTACAAAAACAATCGGGTTCCTTTTTTTTTATTGCTGAACTTATTATTGATCTAGAATTAGAATACGACTCCATAACTACCGACCATTGCGGTAATTGTACTGCTTGTATAGACGCATGCCCTACACAGGCCATCGTAGAACCACACGTAATAGATGGCAGTAAATGTATTTCTTACTTTACCATAGAACTTAAAGATAGTTTACCTACTACCATGCAAGGAAAATTCGATAATTGGATGTTTGGTTGCGATGTTTGCCAAGACGTATGCCCCTGGAATCGATTTTCCAAAGCTCATAACGAACCCTTATTTAATCCCCATCCCGATCTTCTAGAAATGACAAAAAATGACTGGGAAGAAATTACTCAAGAAGTATTTTCTAAAATATTTCAAAAATCGGCTGTAAAACGCACCAAATTTAATGGTCTTAAGAGAAATATTAGTTTCTTAAAAAAATAGCACCTCTATTCGTTTTTTAAATTATATTATTAATCTGTTATTTTAATTCTTAATTATCCTTAAGGTAAAAATAGCTCTCTGTAACACAATGGTTAGCATTAAATAAAAAAGTAACCATACTAGATAGAAACGAATTCTATATCTTTTACAAAAGTATTATTCCCTTATTTTTTGTAATTATTAACTAAGGCATACGTCGTAACACTTGTAACACTGTTTATTCAGTAGCACAAAAAAACCTTAATACTCTTAATTTTTTATCTTAAAAAAACAATTAAAATGATTAACAAAATAATACAAATATCCAAAGTACTTACTTTGGCTGGCTTTATGTTATTGCAATCTTGTCAAAAGGACAATAACGAATTAGAGACATCAAACAACGACGAAACGCTTGAATTTAGTTTAGGCGATAATAATTCTACAGCATTAGATTTTTCTTCTGCAGAAATAAGCGATGGTTTATTTTTATGTGATGATATTCGTGTTTTTAGAACCATAAACGATGGTTCTAGATTTACAGGATTTACACGCTCTGAAATTTCTTTCTTTGGTAATCGTACTTTTACTATTACATCTAGAAGTAACGGAGATGTTCTAGATAGTGGAACTTGGTCTTTTAGACGTGACGAACCTTTTTCTATAAACTTTACTCAAAACACTGAATTGTCTGGTGTTTACGATGTAGAAACATTTCTTGACTCAAGAGATAGAGTTCGTGCTCGTTTTACAAATGGATCTGATACATTAAATTTTGCTTTTTTATGTGCTAATATTGACACTACTCCTCCATCGGAAGAAGTACCTACTGCAGATGCTTTCTTTACTCCATTTTTAGCAAACGACAGATGGGAACTTGTTGAAGCAAATGGAGACACAACAAACGACCAAATAGGAGAAATTTTTAATTTCAGTTTTAACTTAGACTCTGCTGGTATTCCAATTGGTGTAGCTACAATAACTAGAGAGTCTGATAACTTTACAGAAAATCCAATTTTAACTCGTGCAAATGCTTTCCCTTCTGTATCAGAATCATTCATATTAAACATGAATCTTTCTAGAACTTTTGGATTTAGAGGTTTCTTCGATGTTAATGCAAGCGCTGATAATTCAACAGTAGAATTAGTACATATACCAGAGATTCCAGCAAGATCTATTAGCTCTTTAGTTTTTAGAGCTGTTCAGTAATAATAAATAACTAGATAATCAGGTTTTTCGCATTAAGGTTTTATAAAAAGAAGAGGTTTGAATAATACAAACCTCTTCTTCTTTTTAACACAATTATTTTTTCAAAACATAAAGCCTTTAATCTATAGTCAACTTTATAGAGGTATTATTTTATAGTTCTAAATACTAAATGAATTCAATAAAAACATTATTTTTAACATTCACATTTAAATTGTCCCTCTAAAGGGACTTCAACATATATTATGGATTCCGATAAGAAAAAAATAGACGCATTAAAATATCATTCCGAGCCTACTCCAGGAAAAATAAAAGTAGTCCCTACTAAAAAATACGACACCCAAAGAGACTTAGCCCTAGCCTATTCTCCTGGTGTTGCAGAACCTTGCTTAGCTATTGAAAAAACACCAGAAGATGCTTACAAATATACTACTAAAGGAAATTTAGTAGCTGTAATTTCTAATGGTACCGCTGTTTTGGGATTAGGAGATATAGGTCCTTTAGCCTCAAAACCCGTAATGGAAGGGAAGGGCTTATTATTTAAAATTTTTGCAGATATTGATGTGTTTGATATAGAAGTAGATACTAAAGATGTTGATGCCTTTATTGAAACTGTAAAAAACATTGCTCCTACTTTTGGAGGTATTAACTTAGAAGACATTAAGGCCCCTGAAGCTTTTGAAATTGAACGTCGCCTTAAAGCAGAATTAGATATTCCCGTAATGCATGATGACCAACACGGAACAGCTATAATTTCTGCTGCTGCTTTGTTAAATGCTCTAGAAATTGCTGGCAAAAAAATTGAAAATGCAAAAATTGTAGTTAGTGGAGCTGGGGCCGCTGCTATTTCTTGTACACGTCTATACCAATCCTTTGGTGCTAAAGCTGAAAATATTGTTATGAGCGATAGTAAGGGTATTATTAGATCTAACCGAACCAATCTAACTCCTCAAAAAGCCGAATTTGCCACAGACAGAGCAATTGATACTATTGAACAGGCAATGGAAGGTGCCGATGTATTTATGGGGCTTTCTAAAGCAGATTTAGTAACACCAAAAATGTTATTATCTATGGCTAAAAACCCTATTGTTTTTGCCATGGCAAACCCTAATCCAGAAATTAAATACGACTTAGCTATTAAAACTCGTAAGGATATTATTATGGCTACAGGCCGAAGTGACCATCCTAATCAAGTAAATAATGTGTTAGGCTTTCCGTTTATTTTTAGAGGAGCCTTAGACGTAAGAGCTACTGCTATTAATGAAGAAATGAAACGAGCTGCCGTAATTGCCTTAGCAGAATTAGCAAAGAAACCAGTTCCTGAAGAAGTTAATATTGCTTATAATAAAACTAAATTAACTTTCGGAAAAGATTACATTATTCCAAAACCTTTTGACCCAAGATTAATCGCAGAAATCCCTATGGCGGTTGCTAAAGCAGCTATAGATAGTGGTGTTGCGCAAAAAAACATTACTAACTGGGATGCCTATAAAGTTGAATTACTAGGCAGGCTTGGCGATAATAATAAATACCTAGAATTATTAATGGACCGTGCTAGGCAGCATCCTAAAAGAGTAGTTTATGCAGAAGCCGATCAAATTCAAGTATTAAAAGCGGCCCAAATTGCATATGAAGAGGGTTTTGCTATTCCGATTCTTTTAGGAGATAAAGAAACTATTCTTGAACTTATGCAAGAAATTAGTTTTCCTCCTAAAGGTATTGAGATTATTGACCCTAAATCTGACGAAGAATTAGAATGCAGAAGCACTTATGCACAAGCATACTGGGAAGAACGTCAACGTAATGGTGTAACGCTTTACGATGCACAAAACTTAATGCGAGATCGCAATTATTTTGGAGCTATGATGGTTAATAATGGTGATGCCGATGCATTGCTTTCTGGGTATTCTCGTAGTTACCGTTCCGTAATTAAACCTATTTTGGAATTAATTGGAATGGCTAAAGGAGTACAACGTGCTGCGGCAACTAATTTAATGATTACTAATGATGGTCCATTATTTATTAGCGATACTTCCATAAATATTAACCCATCTGCTAGAGATCTTACTATGATTACTCGTATGACTGTAAATACTTGTAAGATGTTTGGGGTTGAACCCGTAACAGCACTTATTTCCTATGCAAACTTTGGAGGAAGTAGAGATGCTAATTACCAAAAAGTAGAACAAACACTTAAAGTTATAAAACGTGCTTATCCTAAATGGGATATTGATGGCCCTGTCCAAACTGATTTTGCCTTAAATAACGAACTTATAAAGGAACGTTATCCGTTCTCGTGCTTAGCCAATAAAAAAACAAACATTTTAATTTTCCCAAATTTAGAAGCTGCTAACAGCACTTACAAAATGCTTAAAGAATTAAATAAAGCTTCTTCTGTTGGTCCTATTTTAATGGGTATGCAAAAAGCCGTACATATTTTTCAACTAGGTGCCAGTGTAGAAGAAATGGTAAATATGACTGCCGTTGCCGTTGTAGATGCTCAAGAAAAAGAAAAAAATCGATAATTTAAATTAATGAGTACCGCTTTATACCTACTTTGTATTGAAACTAGTACTACGAATTGCTCTGTAGCAATTTCTAAAAACGGAGTTATCGTTACTATGAAAGAAGATAATAACGCCCAATACTCACATGCGGAAAACCTACATGTTTTTATAAAAAAATTATTAGATTCTGAAAACATAACGACTAATCAACTATCTGGTGTGGTTGTTAGCAAAGGCCCTGGTTCTTATACAGGGCTACGCATAGGGGTTTCCGCTGCAAAAGGGCTATGTTATGCTTTAGATATCCCTTTAATTTCTGTAAATACCTTAGAGAGTTTATCTTACCAAGTACTTACAAAGGATAATTGTTACATTATTCCTATGTTAGATGCTCGCCGTATGGAAGTGTACACGGCTATTTTTAACACTTCTTTTAATGAAATAGAAAAAACTAAAGCTCTAATTTTAGACGAATCGAGTTATACAAACTATTTGGATCAAAAAAAATGTATTTTTATAGGGAATGGCGTAACTAAATTTCAAGAAATTTGTAAGCACTCAAATGCACATTTTATCCCAAAATCACTACCCTCTGCTAAAGAGTTAGGAGAAATAGGTTTTCGTAAGTATTCTAAAAAACAGTTTGAAAATGTTGCTTATTTTGAACCCTACTATTTAAAAGATTTTATGGCTATTAAATCGAAAAACTAGAAAAACCTTTTTAATTTTAAAAAGTTAAATAGTCTACACATGCAACTCGCTACTTTCTTCTAATCCAATTATTTAGACTCTTATCCAAAGTTTCCAATTATTCATATTGATAAATCAATTTTAACATTATCAAATAAATATAAATCAACTTGTTATAAATTCTATTCCTTCCGTCTAAACTATTAACTAAAATCAATTAATCATGAAAAAAATTTTAATTGCACTAAGTGCATTACTAATCTATTCTTGTGAAAAAGAAACTACAGAAAATCCTTTAAACGACTCTGTTTCTTTAAGAGAAAATAACTTTAAAGTTTCTACTAAAAACAAATTCGTTGGTGCTATCTACGCCATGAATAATAACCAAGATTCCAATACCATTATATCGTACGGTAGAAACAAAAATGGGAAACTTTCTTTTATTTCTGCTACAGAAACTGGAGGAAATGGCTCTGGTCCCACAAATATTCTAGCCGGTTCTGGAGGTGATATTTTTGACCCTTTATCGTCTAACTATTCTGTAATAATGTCTCCTAATAAGAAGCTTGTGTTTGCTGTAAATGCTGGTTCTAATGAAATTTCTTCATTTTTAGTGAAGAAAGACTTCTCTTTGAAATTAATTTCAAAAATCAGCTCTGGCGGAGTTGGTCCTGTTAGCTTAGCTATTAACAAAAACTCACTATATGTTGTTAATGTAAATCAAGGCACTAGTACTTTAGCCGGCTTTAAATATAACAAAATAGGAAAGTTAATCCCTATAAATAATTCTAAAAGAACTTTAACAGGAAGAGCAACCGCCATACAGTTTTCTAGGGATGGGAATCTGTTAGTTGCAACAGAAATAGACACGCAAAGACTACAAGTTTACAGAGCAAGACCCAATAATGGACTTCTTTCTAGGAAACCTTTTACTTTCGAATATCCTGAAATAGAAGGTAGAAATACCGCAAATCCTTTTGGACTATTTACTTTTTCATCTAATAACAAGCAATTTGTAACTATTTCTGAAGCTAGAATTTTTAATAGTGAAGGTGCTCCTGCTTTACAAACCTCGTCTCTTTCCACGTTTAGGCTCCTAAAAAATGGTCGTTTAATTCCCGTATCTTTAGATACAAGAGTTGATAATGACGGGGATGATACTCAAGGTGGCTTAGCATCTTGTTGGGTAGTTCAAAACAATCAAAATCAAGCATTTTCTATTAATACTATAAGCAATGATATTGCTACGCTTAAAATTGCTCCTAATGGCAAAGCTAAGTTAATAGCACCCCAAGCCTATGTTGAGCCTGGTCCTTTTATTGAAGCAGGTTTAACAGACGTCGTAGCAATTGATAATAATGTATATCAAATGCTATCTGTTAGCGGAGCTATTATATCTTTAAAAACGTCTAGAAGTGGCCAATTATCGGAATTTGATAGAGATACTAATCTAAGTACCTCTGGAGGAAATCAAGGTATTACTGGTTTCTAAAACATTTAGATTTAAACAATTTAACAAAAAACAAAAAGCCCAAGATTTGAATTATCAAATCTTGGGCTTTTTATTAATTTAATCTTATCCCTTCAATGTAAAAGTAATGTTAGATCAACTTCTACTTTTACGATGTGTTAATCTAATTAGCAAAACTAATTATTTCACCCTTTTATAAGTTACCGTTGCTTCAAATGGAATACTAAAATTTATCATCAAAACATCTGCTTCAACCTCATAGTTCGCTATTACCAACTCATTAGCACTAGTTTCAAAAATATCCCCTTCACTATTAAAACCACGAACAAACTCTCCTAACATTTCACAAATTCCCGTTTCTTCGTTAATTTGATTTCTTCGATCTATATAGGTTCCATCAATGTTAAATTGAATTACTTCTTCCATAAAGCATTCATTAGTAACATCAATTCCATTTCCTAAAACAGCGCTTTCCAATTGCCATTCTCCTATAAGTAGTAACGTCTCTGGAGTTAATGTTTCGTTTTTAATGGCTTCTTTTACTTCTAACACATCTTCAATTGAACAAGAGGTAAGCATTATTCCTAAAATAATGCTTAAATACAGTAGTAATTTTCTCATAATAATTTAGTTTTTTACATATACTAAAACTAGTTATTTTTATCAAAACATAGCTAATCATCAGATACTTAAATTTAAAAAACAAATATTACCCCCTAACGTTTCTTGTATGATTTCGTAGCTATCCCGTTAGGGTATCTATGAATTATACAGTTTGTTACAAAATGTTTTAAATATTTAGTCTTTAATTTTCTCTAATCTATCTATAATAGGTAGGTTGTAGATAGATTCATTGGAATAAAATTTTAATAAATTGACATAGATTCTTATAGAATCATTTTCCTCAAAGCATTCAATAGAGCTATAACCATTCAAATAAAAAATATTTGAATTATTTATGACATTATGAGCTGTGTTTATTTTCTTTAATTTAGCTTTTGAATTTTTGTCTAAAGATTTAATAGAATCAATTAAATTATGGTTTAATGAAGATTTACCACAGTATTGATATTTAGCTTTTAATTCTTTTTTTAAAATATGAATTGAATCAATTTTTTTTGAATCAATAAAGTTAATATTTTTTGAAATCTTCATAAGAGTACCATCAAGAAATAAAATTTCATTTTTTATGGGTTCTGATTTAGTTTCATGTTTGAGCGGAATAAATAATGCGTCTTGTTTTTTCTCTTTTTTACAGGAAAGAAAATTTAATGCGATAAAAATTAAAATTATCTTTTTCATTTTGTTTCTCTTATTTGTGATACCCTATATTTTTTATTAAGTGTACCTCGTATATATGAATTTGACAAATCCCCGATTCCTTCTAATTTAAAGTTTTTACAATCGCAGTACAGCTTATTTTTGCTAGAAGCTCCAATTTTAGGGTTATTAATGGCATTATCGTAAAACGTAAAAAATTTCCCATTAGAATCTTTTCCCATTCCGACAATAACGACAAAATGTTCAGTAGTCATATCGTCATTTATTATTGTAATGTCATCGTCAACACCAACCATAACGGGCTTATTGTTTTTAAGGGCTTTTTTTAAATACTCAATTCCTTTTAGAAATTGATTTTTTTGAGCACCTTTTTGCATCCCTGCAACGTCACTTTCTAAATAAATCTGGTATATATCATCGTTAAGTTCTTTTGTTCCATCCCATTTTTTATTCCATCTTTCTGTTTTTACCCAATGACCGACTACACGTAGTTGTTCTAGACAATAATGGTAACAGTTTTTAGTAATTCCTTTATGTCCCCAGCCAATAAATTTTTCTTTGGGTATTACAGAAGTTATTGTTGACCAATCCGAACAAACAGTTTTAATATTGAAAATAACCTTTATCCTCCCGCAATGCACATCCGAAAGTTCACCTTCATTATACTCATCTTCATTATCATCCTTAGCATAAAAATCAACAAAAAACTCTAATGATTTTTCGGGATTCATTTCTAATTCTAAAGAGTATTTAGAACCGTAAGAACTTTTAAATTCATTTTTGCTTTTTAATTTTATTTTAGGATCGTTTGTTGA
>CALLUJ010000048.1 GCA_938011245.1 uncultured Aquimarina sp.
ACCATACACGGAAAAATAAAATTACAAACTGCTGCAGGAGTTACCCGAAGACTAGGAATAGATAATAGCCGTGGCCCTTTTATAGAAGACACTCTGTTTTTTGATGGACTACAAGGAGAGTATTTTCAAAAAGTAACGGTTGAAGCTGGAGATTTTGAATCAGATTCAAATCCTAATAATGAAACCAAACCCATAGAAAAATTTGGCTACGGTACCGCTAGTTTTGGCAGAACGTATTTATTCGAAATGTTTAGTTTAGCGTCCAAATAATTATACAAATGAAAAACCTAAAAAATATATTTACTATACTATGCCTCTCTGTGATATTTGTATCCTGTGGACAAAATAAAAAAAGTAACAAACAAATGAAAAATAGACCTTTAAAGCAAATGTATGCTAATGCAGAAAAATTAGACTACAAATCAATGCCTAATTATTATATTGAGGGATACCAAAGTGGTTGTTATTTTGAGTTGTACATTAACGGTATAATGGTGTTCAAACATTACAGAAACGTTGGACTTTCAAATCATGCCGTAAATATCAATCAAAACATTTTGAAAAGTGGCCCACAACAAATAACTATCAAATTATATCCTCTAGGAGAAATAGACGGTAAAAACTATAATACTATTGACCCCAATGATAGTTTTAGATTAAAAATATTTTCCAGAGATAAAAATAAGCCTTACAAGGCTTTTGACTACGATTTTCTAAAAGAACACGAAGTCAAAATACCTACTAGCGTTCCTTATTTTGAAGAAACCATTACGTTTAACGCTGAAGTGCCTTATGAGTTAGAAGGCTGGAGTAATTCACAGAATCTCAAAAAAATGGATCAAAATGTTTTGGAAAAAGAAGTTTTAGATTTTTACAAAAAATACGATGATGTTATTTATAACAAAGATGAGCAGACTTGGGTAGATCTAATTAAAAATAGAGAATTAGACTATTTTAGATCTGTTTTTTACAACGATAAAAAATCAGAGGAATACAAAGAAAGAATCGATAGCTTTCTTGAAATATTTGATAATGATTATAAAAAAAGATATCCTTTGGATAAATATGAAATTTTATTTAGCGATAACGGAAAAATTGTAACTTTAAAAAGTGTTCAAAGAAAAGGTAAATCAGCATTTTCCTATGGTGTTGAAAAGAATATAAATGGACAATTACAAACAGGGAGAGCTTCTAGGTATTTATTCCTTCACAAACCTAAAGGAAGCAACAAGTTAGAAATTATACGCTAATTTATCATGTCTATTATTAAAGTTGTAACAAATATTTTTTGCTGTTTTTTATTTTTCTCCACTTTTGGACAAAACAAAAAACAAATGAATAAAATTATAAATGAAGTAGCAAATCAAGTTACAAGCTATAGCGAAAGGCCTGTGTATGGCATACAAGTTAATAAGAGTGGTTGCAAAATGATAATTGAAATCGAAAATGGCTTAGAATATCGTTTTACTGAAAATAGTGGTGAATCTATGATGTTACCATTAAATGTAATGCTATTAAATAGTGGTTCTAAAAATGCTATCATAAAAATTTACCCAAGAGAAGGAGATAGTTTGATAACAAAAGAAGCTTATGTAAATTTAAAGTTCACTCTTGCTCCTGATAAAGATTCAGGACTAGATGAATATAATGAGATTGCTTCTTTTTCATTACCAGAGAACATAGGAACATTAGAACTACCCTATTTTGAAGCAAAAATTCCACTTGAAGTCGAGGTCCCTTTTAATTATGAAATAGAATTAAATAAAGCTAAAGACTTGAAAACTTTACCTAGTATAGAAAATAAGGTCGTAAAAAAATACAATGAATTGAGAAATGTATGTAAAGAACTTAAAGAGGTTAATTATCTTCAAGAATGTATACATTCAAGTATATTAGTTTTTAATACACTTTATGACACCACTAAAGAAGATATTAAAAAAGGCTTTGAAACAACTCCAGCTTTAATCGACTCTGAATTATATAATAGAGATTTTTTACCTATAGAAAATTATGAAATTCAATATTATGCAAAAAATAAAATAGTTGCTTTATGGCAAAAAAACTTAAACCCTATACTCTATATTAAAGCTAATTATAAATATTCTGATGGAGACGAAGCCTTTTTTCAAGGAGGTGATCCTATTTTTTTATATTGGCCAGAAGGAAGTAATGAATTAAAAGTATGGTAACTGGTCATAACTCAAAATGAATTGTACTAAACCATAATGAATCAATTTCTTAAATTTATTAATGAACTTAACATCGTTAGTGGGTATGCATTTTATAGCCTTTGTGTTGTTTTCAGTATCATTTTTATATACTATGTTTATTACTGGATTGTTATAAAACCTAAAGATGATAAAGAAATTGAATACTTACTAAGAAAGTATCCAAATTTCACTACAGAAGATGCTGTAGAGTACATGTATCCATCTAATGAGAGTTCATTAAAAAAAGTAGGTACTGGTAGTTCATTTGCATATTTAATTATAGCTTATTTAATGTCTATTATTGCTTTCCCTTTAAGCTTTTACATATATGAATATTATTTATTATCAATAAATCCGATTTATTTACCTATTACCTCAGTTACAAGATCATTAAGTTTTTCTTCTATTTTTGTATTGATTGTCTTTGATTTAATAATTTGTTTGTTTATTATATTATTTCTATGTGGAGCTATTATTAACTTACTTAAGAAGAATGATTCCCTTTAAAAATTTAATACCTATACTAGCTTGTTTTTTGTTTTTATATACCTACGGGTAGAATAAAAACAAAAAACAAACTTGAATTCAAGTAGAAAAAAGACACCTCTCCGAAAAAATAGTCAAAAAAAATGGTGTTATAAAAAATAAAGGAGATACCGTACATGTAAAGCAAGAACTTGTTTATGGCCATATGTTGGATATACACATGAATCTACACAATATTTTAGATGACTATACGGCCACTCTAGAAGTTTTTTATGAAGATAAATCCATGACTAATGGTTATGCAAAAATTATTGATTTAAATAAAGAAATAGATAAAAACAAAAAAGAAGGACAAGACAATCCCTCGTTAGATTATAATAGAGAAATTATTGAAGAGCTATTAGTAGATTTTAGATGGGCAGAAAAATCGAACCATGCCGAGGGAGAAGCCAATCAAGACTCGCTACAAGACTATAAAATGGTATTTGTACTTACCCCCATAAACAACACCAAATACTCTAAAGATTACCCCGTTATAACTAGAGAAGTAACCTTTACCGTTAATTATACTAGTGATTTTAGTAAAGACGAGCACGAACCTCAGTATGTAACACAAATAGCAAAAGTAAAGCAACCACCACTAATTTCGCAGTCGTATGAGCAGGATTGTTTATACACAGAACTAAAAGTAAGTTGCGATAACCATAAGCCCAAAACCTTTTTAAAAGAAAATAAAAATGGATCTATAACAACCAACGACGCAGGGACAACGCCAAAGTTTAGTTTAGTACTTGGTAATAATAAAAATGTAAAAACAGTAACAATAAACACCAATGCTAATGTAGCTAATTGCCCAGAATTAGAAGAAAAAGATAAGCACACAGGGAATGTTTTTGATTTGCAGGGCATAGAAGAATATTCTTTCGAAAATGGAGATTCTACTTGGGATATACTTACCAACATAACATTTATGCCTAAGGTACAGCCTTATAAAAGAACTATAGGAAAAATAACAGACCAAAAATTAGAATTTGAAGCCGCCTATCCTTACGATGCTTCTAATGAACACCTGTTTTTATGGAGGTATCTATTTATGCACATGTTGCAATACAAAAATCCTGCAAAGTTTTTTATAACCGTACAAAGCTGTAGGTATGTACGTACTATATGGTTTAATGTGCATCCAGATGTGATATGGTCGTATCATTTTAATTTTGATATAGATGAAGCTAATATATTATATCATGATAATATAAAACTTCCCTTGGTAAAAGGTAATGCTACCTACATGACTTATATTGCTGATTTGGTAAATGAAGTTTACAATAGTATTAAACCTATATTTGATACACTCTCAAACCTATCAAGAAAAGAAGATAGTTGGACAGAAGTAAAAAAAATTATTGAAGATTTTATTAAAGAATCTCAAGCCTATGCATACTTAGGTTTTAACGCAAGATATGACATCCCATCACCTGAAGCTAAAGGTACTGTAATTAATTACTCTGAAATACAACCTTACAGGTTTTATTTACAATATCAGATATTTAAAATAGCATTAGCTACTTTAGTTTTCAATTTGTTAAGGATTTATTTAACCAGAGGAAAAGTATCTCCGGGCTTACAAAAAGCACAAAAAATTGCTAAAAGATTAAAAAAAGTAAAAGGGACTTTTAATTCATTTTTAGATAAAAATAATCTAACCTTAGAAACGCCTAAAATTAGTATAAATGCAGGGTTAAGAAAAGAAACACAAGACTCAGGTAATTATGCTACTATTTTTGATTTCACTTTACGAGCCAATCCTTTAATTGCATTAAATACAGAATATAAGTTTGATTCTAATAACCTGAAAAAAAATGCTTTTAAAAAATTTATTCAAGAATTAGAAAAACAATCGAATAGTAAATTTGAATTACACGCTACAGCCATCGGCAAAATTTGGTACGACATAAATTTAAGCTACAACACCTACACCAACCCACTTACTTTAA
>CALLUJ010000049.1 GCA_938011245.1 uncultured Aquimarina sp.
GGAAAGTCTTGAATTTGTTTGCTACTCTTAAATCCTTTTGATTCATATTCTAATTTTGAATAACCTATAGGAAGTTGATTCTTCTCCTCTAAATAGATGTGGAAAGTGTTCTTTTTTGTTGAAATATCTCCCAGTTCTTTGAAGGATATAATCTCAAAATACAATAATAAATCTTCTGGTAAAATTATACTTAATAACGATGTAGTCATGCTTAATAATTAAAAATCTAAAATAACTAATCCCCATAAATTATCGTTGACCCCTACTTTTTAGCGGAACAGCGGAGCGACAACAAATCGTAATACGGGTGAGCCGTGGATGCAGTTGCTCGCCTAGGACATACATATGTGTGTGTGTGTGTGTGTGTGTGTGTAAAAAGGATTTTCCTTATTTTTTCAACTGAATGATAAATTCCTTTTTTATGTCTGAACGAGTCTAGTGGTGGAACTTATGAAGTGTGTAAGTCTTTTTTGTGGCTATGGATTAAGACTTATAGGATTACCCTCTAAATAAAAACAACTCGTCTTTCATTGTTTCTATTTCTGATCTTTCATTATCCGTAATATACTGTATAGCTTGGTCTGTAAAACTTTTCCCTTTTTGAGTTAACAATATTATTCCTTTATTAATAACAATCAAATTATTTTTTGAAGCTAACTCCAAAACTGAATTTGCCCTTACTTCATGCCAATTAATATGTTCATTTAAATGATTTACATGACGTTCTTCTTCTTCTTCATGATTTTGAATGTGTAGCAAAAAGGTAAGTAACATCACTTCCTTTCTTTGTTGCTTCTTTCGGTACAAGACTGACAATACACCTCGCGTAGGGGCAAATAAATAAACCCCTAAAAAAATAACACCTAAAACAGTTGTGATTGCTCCTGAAATAGAGGCATCTATTATATGTGCCAACCAATAACCCAAAATAGCCGAAACAACTCCAATACTTACTGCTCCAAATAGCATCTTTTTTAAATTATCTGTTAACAAATACATTGCAGCAGCGGGGGCAATCATCATTGCTACTACTAATATTGCTCCTACAGCATCGAAGGCACCTACTGTAGTCACTGAAGCTATTGACATTAACCCATAGTGAATAACTACTGGTGAAAACCCTAAAGCGGTAGCTAAACCTTCATCAAACGTACTTATTTTCAATTCTTTAAAAAATACTATTAAAAGCCCTATACTAAACATCAAAATAGTTCCCATTACCCACATAGCCTTTGGTCCTAAATCCACGGTTCCAAAGAAGAAACGATTTGAAGGAGCGTAACCTAGCTCTCCTACCAATACCGCATCTACATCTAAATGTACATCATTTGCCTTTAAAGCTATCAAAATAACTCCAACACTAAACATAGCGGGAAAAACTAAACCAATAGCTGTATCTTCTTTTACTAAACCTGTTTTTTGAATAAATTCTACCAAAACTACTGTAACGATACCCGATAAGGTTGCTAAAATAATATTTAAAGGAGAGTCCAAATCATGAGAAATAAAAAAACTTATTACAATTCCTAATAAAATGGAATGGCTTATGGCATCGCTTATTAAAGACATTTTACGTAACACTAAAAATACTCCAGGAATAGCACATGCTGCAGCTACTATAGCTGCTATAATTTGTATCTCTATTTGAAAACTAGTCATTCCTCTCTACATTCTGATTAAATAATTGAGCTGCTTTTTGATACCCTTCCTTAGTCATACTCCATAATTTTCCTTCTAACTTAATTAACTCTTGTTCTTCTAATTCTTTTAAAGTTCGTATAGAATATCCTTGAAAGTTATTTAAAATAGCTATTTGGTGTGGATGTGAAGTATTCTCATGTGTTTGAGCTATTTCGTACATAAGAGATAAGGTTTTAAACAGTTTTAAATCCTTTCTGTTTTTTGCTTTTCGCAATTGTTTAAATAAAATACCTCTTTCTGGAGAAAAAACAAATGATATTAACACAAAAAGTGAAGCTACTAGCACAATAACAGGTCCTGTAGAAAGACCTCTTGTACTCGTACTAATTGCTGTTCCTAATACTCCTGAAAACGCTCCAAACAGGGCTGCCAAAAATACCATTACAGATAATTTATTAGTCCATTGTCTAGCTGCTGCTGCTGGAGCCAGTAGCATTGTACTCATAAGCACTACTCCCACTGTTTGCAAACCTAAAACAATTGCTAAAACAATGAAGCTAGTAATCAATATATCTAAAAAACGAGTGTTAAAGCCTAAGGTTCGGGTATATTCAGCGTCAAATAACAACAGTTTTAATTCTTTCCAAAAAAATAAAATTACTAGTAAGCTAATTGTAGTTATAATTCCTAAAAGCCATACATCAGATAGTAATAATGTAGCTGCTTGTCCAAACAAATATTTATCTAAACCCGATTGATTAGAGTTCGGTTGTTTTTGAATATAGGTGAGTAGCAACATTCCTACTCCAAAAAAAAGAGATAATACTAAGCCTAAAGCCGTATCGGATTTTAAACGGGTATTTTTTATCATTCCTCTAATCCAAAAAGTTCCTATTAATCCACTTAACAAGGCTCCCAATAAAATAGCTAACGAGTTTTTGGTTCCTAAAATTAAAAAAGCTAAAGCTATTCCTGGTAAAGCTGCATGGGAAATAGCATCTCCCAAAAGACTTTGTTTTCTAAGTACAGTAAAACTCCCTAACATTCCGCATGATGCTCCTAATATAGCTGTACCAATGGTAATTACTTGTAAGGTATAATCTTCAAACAAAAGTTGTATGTACGACGTAATATCCATTTTAATCTAAAATTAGTTTAGGTAAATTTTCATTAAACCACCTAGAACGTCTCAAAATCATAGCATGGTTAGCTTTGGGCACTACAATACAATTTTTGATATTTTTTAAAGGAAACACTTGGTCTAATTCTCCATGGATGTGAATCACATTTTTCGATGCTTCTTCTTGTTTCCATTCTAAAATTTTTTCAATAGACCAATCCAAATATTCTTTATTGGTAACGGTTAGATATTTTTGATAAGCTTGGGCTATTTTTTTAGCTACATCGCCATATACAACCTGCTCCAAATACTTCATTTTACCAATTAGAGTAGTAGGTATTAATTTATAGGCTTTTGTTTTTTTCATTATTTGCAATCGCAAAGGATATTCTAACCTAGATTTTACGCTCGAAATAACAATTAACTTTCTTAAGTTAAGAAACGTACTCATTTCCTGTACCATAATTCCTCCAAAAGAAACTCCTATAAGAACTGCATTGGTATGTTTTACTTCTTTAGAAAAACGAGCAGCATACTCCGTTAAACTCTCTTCTTTCAACGGCATTTTCCAAGGAATGGTGTACAATTCAAATTCTTCAGGTAATTTTATAAATTCAAATATGCTTACATCTGCAGCCAATCCGGGTACACAATATACTGGTATTTTTTCTTTAGGCATATTTATAAGTATTAGAATAGTAAATTTAGTATATCAAAAGCGACATAGCCATTTATATTCACAAAATTAACATACTTTATATTTAAACCATAATATTAAAAAATCTACTACTAATATTATTCGTAAAACTTTACGATTCATAATCTAAAGCTATTATTATTTTTTAGATTCTAACGTTCTCTCACTACTAATGTGTCTACCCTAAATTTTAATTTTAACCATTTCTCTAAGCGTTCTTTTTTATTCTCTTTATTTTTCACTCTTTTATCCCAAGTAACCTCAACAGTAGGTAAAGTGTCTATTTTTTTAAAATTAGAAGTAATAACCTTAGCATAAGATAGTTTTTGAATTTCAGGATAGTTTATCTGTGCTTCTTTAGAAATTGCTAGTAAAGGAATAATTTCTCGTTGATTTTTGCTTTCAAGATGGTTAATTTTATCTTTTAATAATAAAATCTCTGTATCCTTATTGTTAGAGAGTTGTGATTGATTAGATTGCAAAAACAAATCTTTAATAAGACCGTCTTTAACTTTAGACATTTCCGATTTTAATTCAGAAATTTTATCTTCTCCTTGCCCTATTGAAAGTTCGGTACCTTGTAAGCGAGGGTTGTCTGTAATTCGTTTTTGCCATTCGGCTATTATTGATTTGGGTACAGATTCTCCAATAAAATAAATACTAATTTTTTTGTGTTCGCGATCTATATTTTTTTTAATTATTTCGGCTCCATTATAAATAATATTAGTGTCTATAAAAACACCTGCTTCTTTCTCGTAAATTGATTTTTCAATAATGTTTTTAAAGGTAATAATACTAGGTGCTATAATTAAAATAGCAACAAAAGCTACAATACGGTTTACTCTTTTACGCTTTTTAGCTGTAGCATATTTTGCTAAAGGAAAACGTAAATACTTAACCACAATAAATGTAGAAAGCGCTATAAAAACAGTGTTAATTAAAAAAAGATATAATGCCCCTAAGAAGTAAGATATGTTCCCTGTAGCTAAACCAAAACCTGCAGTACACAAGGGGGGCATTAATGCTGTAGCAATTGCTACTCCTGGTATGGCATTAGATTTTTCTTTTCGACTACCTGCTACAATACCTGCAAAACCTCCAAAAACAGCAATAAGTACATCTAAAAGTGTGGGCTCCGTACGTGCTAAGATTTCGCTTGAAGCTGTTTGGAAAGGAGAAATTTTAAAATAAATAAAAGCAGTGAGAATACTTAAAAATACCATTACTCCAAAGTTTATTAAAGAGCGACGTAGGGTATCAATATCATTAATACCAATAGAAAGTCCCATACCTAATATGGGGCCCATTAAAGGAGAAATAAGCATGGCTCCAATAACCACTGCTGTAGAATTCGTATTAAGACCTATGGAGGCTATAAGAATTGAAAAAATTAAAATCCAAGCCGTATGTCCTTTAAAAGGAATATCCTTTTTTATCCCTTCAATAGTCGATTTAGGGTCTGCTCCTATTCTTATATTTAAAAGCTCTTTCAAAAAATCTTTAAACTGTACCCAAATACCTTTAAATTCTTTAGAAGCATCCGTATTTTCTGAAGTTGTATTTGTAGTGTTATCTTTTTCCATAATAGTATATTCTCTCTCGTATATAGAGATACTATAAAAGTATCTACTACATTTAATCCTAACTTATTCAATAATATTAAACCGTATATTATTGTTAAAAATAAGTAAATTTGTAATTGTTTCTATATTAGATCTTTATGATTTTTATATTGGCTCTACAAGTGCATTAGGTTGAAATAGATAAACTTTCCCTGAAGCAACTTCTATACATTCGTAACGTTTAATTTTCTTAGTTCCTTTTAAAAAAACTTTCCCATTAGTTGTTCTAAACTTATTTCCTTTTAATATTTGAAATACAAAATTCTTATGGGTATCTGGTGTTACATCAAACTGTTGTAAAGCTATCGAAAGTTGTGCATCGGTATCACTACTAGCACTGGGATTTTTAAAATGTTGTGCTATAAATGGTAATACTGAATTAGGAAAAATTTCGGGTCTTATAAAAGGCAGCATTAAAGATTGAAATGTGTATTTCCATTCTTTACCATGAGGTTTAATGTTACGACCAAATTTTTGAAAAGCCACTAGGTGCGCTATTTCATGAATCAAGGTCATAAGAAAGCGGTACTTATTTAACGAATTATTAATAGTAATAACGTGCTCTCCCGACGATAATCTTCTATAATCTCCGTGTTTTGTTTGCCGTTGGTTTACAATTTTTAAAAATACTTGATTAACTTTGATTAATTCGAAAACAGGTGTTACTGCTAACTCAGGCACATATTTTTTTAGAACTTCTTGCACAAATAACTATTTTTAGGGAGTAGAATTAGATACCTCTAATACTTTTCCATTATAAAATTGATTTCCTGTTAGTGCGAAGTTTTTAATATAAGTAGCCATTTCATTTGCTTGTGTGGTCGCTTTAAAATTGGGAAAGGCTTGTGCAAGCATTTCTGTTTGCACTGCTCCTAATGCTAGTACGTTAAAAGCTATTTGTTGTTCTTTATATTCTTCGGCTAACAATTCGGTTAACGTAATTACAGCTCCTTTACTAGAACTATAGGCTGCTAACCCTGGAAATTTAATGCTTCCCCTAACTCCACCAATACTACTTATAGTTACAACATGGGCATTGGCAGGCATATATTTTACCAACGCTTTAGTAAGCATAGCTACTCCAAATATATTTACCTTGTAAACCTCCTCAAAATCGGCTAGTTCTAACATAGCCAAAGGTTTTGCTATAAGTTTTCCTGCATTATGTATTAAAATATCTACTTGTTTAAATGTAGTGCGAACATAATCTTCTACCTTATCTATATCTTTTTGCTTAGTAATATCAAAAGAAAATCCATGTACTTTTTTAGTTGTTAATGCCTCTATAGCATCCATATTTCTGGATAATGCCAATACATTATGTCCTGCTTCAGAAAATTGTTTAGCTAGTTCTAAACCAATCCCTCGACTGGTTCCTGTGATAACAATATTTTTCATAATAAAACTCAAGATAAGTATAATTCTAAAAAACTATTTATTAAAAACCGATGCTTTTTAGTGTTATGTAATAATTTAAATTTATAGTGTAGTACTAAAATACGAGGATTAAATCCTCGTATTTTAAAATTCATATAATTAACAACTATTTAATCGATAAACAGTATGTTTATTTTGTTATTTCTAATAGCAATATTCCGTTTACTTTTAAATTAAATTCAGTACCTATCTCATTACCCGTTAACATATCTGTTATCTTCAAGCTACTTCTTTCTTTATTACTAATTTTTAATGTAGCGTCTTTAGCTCCTATATTCAAAATATTCATTAGATAACCGCCTTCTGGTTTCTCTACAATTCTCCAAGTGCATCCTTTAGTTGGTAAACCGTTATCCTCTGTTAATTGAATATCAATTAAATTTTCAGCAATTACCTTTAATGCTTTTTTCTTCACTTCTTCTACTGCATGCTCATCATCAATGATAATTAATTCTCCTTTTCCTTTGGTTAACTTTGCCTTACGAGGTTTTCCATATTCATTTTTAGATAAACTTTTAGCGTCTAAAATTATAGTTCCTCCGTTATTAAGATACTTTTGCAATGTTTTAAATTCTGAATCTGTCACGTATTCTGTATCCTTAACTAGGATTACATCCCAACTAGTATTATCCTGCTTATTAATAATTTTTTCTGTCGCATACCCTAAAGGAAATCCTTCAAAATAAAGTGACTCATACAGTTCGAACTGCTGTGTCATATGAAGTTTTTTATTAATGGCAGATGTTTCTGAATAAAACAGACGAATAGGTCTTCTTTGTTTGCGTAGTGCCAATACTTCTTCCGAAAAACTATTTAAGTCGTACATTATTTGGGTGTACTCATTTGCTATATGTGGTTGCATATTTACAGAACCCGCATAAGAACCTGCTAATGCTGGATCAAAGAAATTTAATTCTCCTTCTAATCTGTCTTCTGGAGAACCATCTGGGTCTCTAGCCCAAAACCAGCCTAAGTTAGCATCCATACCATGAATTGTAGATAACCAATAAGTACTTCTAACATAATCTGTAGAAGTATCTAATTTTCTCCAATGCGATGCCGAAAGATAATGAGATTCTGAATTGAAGTGAATTTTATTAGGCGAAACGGATTCTAAAAAATCGTAACCTACTGCCATTTCTTCCCAGAAATAAGAATACTTGCTTTCCCATTCTTCTGGTCCCTTACTTCTTGTACTACGTTCTCTAATCTGGGCATCATCTCCAATCATCGATGTTAACTCTGTTAAAGATTCTACGTCTATTCCATGAGACCGTTCATTTTCCGTAAATGTATATGGCATTATTTTAATACTTGTATCTGCATCTGGGTCTACAGAACGAAGCTCTTTTTGAAGATACGTAAACCAATCTATACTACGATTCATATTATATCTACACCAATCGTACCATTCTGGTGTACCTCTTTGAGCTCTAAACATAGGTACTGAAATGGTAACTTCTTCAAAATTTTTGAAATTTGCTTTCCAATTAGTATTTAAATTTTGAATCTTTCCATTGTATTTTTTATATAACCAAGCTCTTAATTTTTTAATAGTATGAGATGATAACTGTGTCATCTCGTTAAATTGTGTTGTCCAATGTTTTTTAATAGAATACCAATGTGGCTCGTTGGAAAGTATATATCCCATTTGCGTTACCTTTTTTCCTTTAGTAAGCTCTCCCGATTTCCTAATTACTTTACTCCATACTTCTCTCGCTACTGGATTATCAATATCAAAACCTGTAAATAATGAACGTCCAAGTTCTAATTCTGGAGCTTTTTTATGCACCCAATCTGGCATACCCATATTCCAAAGAATCATAAAACCTACATTAGTATTGGGAATATCTGTTACTAATTTTAAGTTTTCGGGTTTAAAAGTTCCGTCTTCATTCAACATATAAGGATTAATAGCTCTATCCTTGTTAGTGTCGTACAATGTACTACCTCCATGAAAAATAGCTCCTAAATGATCGTTATATATCGATTTATTGGTTAACGGCTGTCCAACGGTTTTAGAAAAATAATCATATAAAAATACAGGTCTACCATTAGAAGTAAACATATCATTTTCCACCTTTATATTTTGCCAATCTACTTTATTTACAGGTCTTCTTTTTACTTTTCCATCAATAACTTCTGTTAGGCTCTTTATTCCAGTATCTAAAATTTCAATTACTTTTTTTCTTTCAAAATCAGGCAATGCTGCTGCTTGTTCTTTACTATCATTTTTATATAACCTATAGTAACTAAAAACTTTCTCTGTTTCCTCTTGGTGTTTCTCGTCCCAATTAGCAAATTTTATAAATTCTTTAGCAAACCACATTACGGTTTCTTCTCTAGTTACATCTATAGATTTTTCCTTTGCTTTATTCATTAACGACTCTAATACGCTAATTTTAGCCAACGCCTTGCTCTCTAAAGTCAAAGAAATTTCTTTCTTCTGCTTATTAACACATGAAATTAACGAACCTATTAAATATAATAAGAAAACAATACTTATTTTTTTCATTTTCTGAAAATTTTAAACAATTTATTAAAGATATCAATATACGTGATTTTATATTAATAATTATTATAGCGAATTTATGGTGCGAGTCGACAACTCAATTTTAAATTCAATCTATTTACACTACAACATAATTACCAATGCTTAAGGGCACAAAAAAAACGCTCTATGAAATTTATTCATAGAGCGTTTTTATAATAAAAGGCTTATTCTTTTTTAAGCTTTGTCTTCTCTTGGTTTACGATCGTTACGACGATTGTCTCTACCACCTCTATTATCACGTCCTCTACCTCCTTTATCATCTCTTGGTGGCCTAGCTACATAACCTTCTGGTTTTGGCAACAATGCCTTGCGAGAAACTTTTTCTTTACGTGTTCTTGGGTCTGTACCAAAGTACTTTACATCCAACTCGTCTCCTAAGTTTAATACATCAGTAACGTTTTCAACACGTTCCCATGCAAATTCCGAAACATGTAGCAATACTTCATTTCCTGGAGCATCTTTATATTCTACTACTACTCCAAAATCTAATACTTTAATTACTTTAACCTCGTAAACACTACCTACTTCAGGTTTAAACAACATTGATTCAATTTTAGCTAAAACAGTTTCAATACCTTCTGCTCCAGTACCTAAAATTTCTACAATACCTTCTTCCGTTACAGGGTCTTCATTAATAACAATAGTAGTTCCTGTAGTTTTTTGTAGTTCTTGAATATTTTTACCGCCTGGACCTATTAACGCTCCAATAAACTCGTTAGGAATAACTCTAGTAACCATTTTAGGAGAATGTGGTTTTACATCTTCCGCTGGTGCTGCAATAGTATCTGTTATTTTTCCTAAAATATGTAAACGTCCATCACGCGCTTGCTTCAAAGCATTTACTAAAATTTCGTACGAAAGTCCTTTTACTTTTATATCCATTTGGCATGCTGTAATACCATCTGCTGTACCTGTTACTTTAAAGTCCATATCCCCTAAGTGATCTTCATCCCCTAAGATATCTGAAAGTACTGCGTAACGATCTCCATCGGAAATTAGTCCCATCGCAATACCAGAAACTGGTTTCGTCATTTGTACTCCTGCATCCATTAATGCCATTGTTCCTGCACATACTGTTGCCATTGAAGAAGAACCATTAGATTCCAATACTTCCGATACTACACGTACTGTATAAGGGCAATCCGCTGGTACCATACCTTTTAACGCACGTTGCGCTAAGTTACCATGACCTACTTCTCTACGAGACGTTCCTCTTAAAGGACGTGCTTCTCCCGTACAAAATGGAGGGAAGTTGTAATGTAAATAAAAACGTTCTTCTCCTTCGAAAGTTGGAGAGTCTAATATATTTGCATCTCTAGAGGTACCTAAAGTTACCGTTGCTAAAGCTTGAGTTTCTCCTCTTGTAAAAATAGAAGAACCATGTGTAGACGGTAAGTAGTCCACCTCACACCAAATAGGTCTAATATCTACTGTCTTACGACCATCTAATCGTAATCCTTCACTTAGAGTTAATTCTCTAACTGCATTTTTTTGAGATTTACTAAAGTATTTCCCTATTAATGCACCAAATTCTTCGATTTCTTCTTCTGTAAAAGATGCTTCTACTTCTTCTTTTACTGCAGCGAAAGCCTCTCCTCTCTCTACCTTAGAAGTTCCTTTTTTAGCTATTGCATAACATTTGTCGTAAGCAATATTATTAATACGAGCCGCTAACTCTTCGTTTTCTATAGCTGTTTCGTACTCTCTAGTTTCTTTTTTTCCTACAGCTTCTGCTAAACGTACTTGGGCAGCACATTGTACTTTAATCGCTTCATGAGCAAACTTAATAGCATCTGCCATTTCTTCTTCAGAAATCTCGTCCATTTCACCTTCTACCATCATTACAGAGTCGGCAGAAGCACCAATCATCATATCGATATCAGATTCTTCTAGCTGCGCACGAGTAGGGTTTATAATAAACTCTCCATTTACACGAGCTACACGAGCTTCCGAAATTGGAGTTTCAAATGGAATATCACTTAATTGAATTACTGCTGAAGCCGCTAAACCTGCTAATGCATCTGGCATTACCTCATCGTCATGCGACATTAACTGGATCATTACTTGAGTTTCTGCATGATAATCTTTAGGAAATAATGGCCTTAACACTCTATCTACTAAACGCATAGTTAGTACTTCGGCATCACTTGGTCTTGCTTCTCTTTTAAAGAATCCTCCAGGGTATTTTCCTGCTGCAGCAAATTTTTCTCTATAATCTACCGTTAATGGTAAAAAATCTACATCACTTTGTTTGTAGTTAGAAACTACTGTACACAGTAACATGGCTTTTCCCATTTGCACTACTACAGAACCGTGGGCTTGTTTTGCTAATTTTCCAGTTTCAAGTGTAATCTCTCTACCGTCTCCAAGGTCTATAACCTCTTTAAAAACTTGTGGAATCATAATATTTTTTTCTAATTAATTTGTCTTGATTTGCTGGTGACAAATCGTTGGTGTTGTGTTGTTTGGCTTCAAGAGAAGTTCCTAAACTAAAGGGAGACAATTTAATTTTAAATTTTGCGAAAGATACACATTTCTTTAGTACCTATAATTGAAAAATAAGCATAAAAAAACGGAATCTAAAAAAGACTCCGTTTTTTTTATTGTATTTGTGTAAGAAAACTACTTTCTTAATCCAAGCTCTTTTACAATAGCACGATATCTTGTAATATCTTTTTTAGTTAGGTAATCTAATAAACTTCTACGCTTACCCACTAATTTTACCAAAGAACGCTCTGTATTATAATCTTTACGATTTTTCTTTAAGTGTTCTGTTAAGTGTGTAATTCTGTGCGTAAATAATGCAATTTGCGCTTCTGCAGTACCACTGTCTTGTTTACCTTTACCGTGTTTAGCAAAGATTTCTTCTTTTACTTCTTTTGTTAAATACATTCCAATATTACTTAAATAGTTTTTATGTACTCGAAAGATTTTCTTCCGAAGCTGCAAATATACTTTTTATTTCGTAACTACCAATATACTTACAACCTATTTGGGTCGTTAAAAAAGGAATACTACTTTAATAAGTATTGGCTATTTTTACAGAATGAAACATTTCAAGTTTTTTATAGCTCCTTTTATACTTACTCTTCTATTTTGTTCTCGCTGCAATTTTAAAAAAAAAGAAGACAAGGCAATTACAAAAATTAGAAATATAGAATATCCTAAATATGCTAAAAATTTCTTCTTCAGTAAAAATAACGATACCAAAATAACCACCTTATACATCGTTACTAACAAGGGGTTGGATACATTATCTTATCTCTTAATCCCTAAAACAAATAAAAAAAAGGTAACTTCTAACCTAACTCAAATTCGTACACCTATAAAAAGATTAATTGCAACTTCCACTACAGATATCCCTTATTTAGAAGCTTTAAACAAGGAAATTGAGTTAGTGGGGTTTGCCGAAACTAAATATATATCTTCTTCAAAAACAAGACAACTTATTAGCAATGGAGCTATTAAAGATATAGGAAGTTCTTTTCAGTTAAACACAGAAACGATTTTAGAGTTATTGCCCGAAGTATTTATTAGCTCGTCTCCCGTAAATGGGAATAAGAGCTTATCTTTACTTAAAAGAAATGCTATAACTATTCTAACCAATAATTCTTGGTTAGAAACTCACCCATTAGGGCGCGCAGAATGGATTACTGTTTTTGGATTATTATTTGATAAAGAGGAAGAAGCGCTACAAACTTTTAAAAACATAGAAGCTAATTATTTACATCTAAAAAAACAGATTTTTAACTCTACCACAAAACCTCCAATAATATTGTCTGGAAATTTATATAAAGACGTTTGGTATGCTCCTGCTGGAGATAGTTTTGAAGCTCAATTGATTGCTGATGCCAAAGGTAATTATTCATGGAAGAATTCTAAAGGTGTAGGAAGTTTATCGTTAAGTATAGAGTCTATTTTAGAAAAAAGTCAGGACTCTGATATTTGGTTAGGTGGTGGTGCATTCAAAACCATAAAAGAACTAACCGAATTTGAAGAAAAATACGCTTTACTAAAGACCACAAAAACTAAACGTGTATATACTAAAGATTTAAGCGTTGGGCCTACTGGTGGATTACTTTACTTTGAAACAGGTGCTTTAAGACCCGATTGGATTTTGGAAGATTTGATTCAGATTTTTCATCCTAATGCAATAGAAAAAACACCTTTTCATTATTATAAAAAATTAAATTAATTGAAATCTACTCCCAAATATAGTATTGGATTCATTCTTATTAGTTTGGGAATTATTGGTGCTTTTTTATTAAACATTGCCTCTGGGTCTGTATCCATTTCTTTTGGAGAAATTATTGATAGTTTATCTAACATTAATATTAACAAAAACAATCATTATATAATTATTACCGAATATCGTTTACCCAAAGCTTTAACCGCACTTATAGTGGGAAGCGGCTTAGGAGTTGCTGGTTTATTAATGCAAACGTTTTTTAGAAATCCACTGGCAGGCCCTTACGTACTTGGTCTAAGTTCTGGCGCTAGCCTTGGGGTTGCTTTGCTTATTCTTGGAAGTTCTTTATTTAATAGTTTTCATTTTTTAACTTCTCATAAATGGTCGTATGCTATTTTTGCTTGTCTTGGAAGTTTTGTTGTTCTTTCTGGTGTTTTAGCAGTAGCTACTCGTGTAAAAAACTCTAATTCTATATTAATTGTTGGGTTAATGTTTAGTAGCATTGCTTCTGCCATTGTAAGTATTCTTTCTTATTTTGCTTCTCAAGCAGAATTGCAACAATATGTTTTTTGGGGCTTTGGTAGCCTTGGAAATTTGTCATGGTTAGAACTGCAATGGTTAACAGCAATATACTGTATTGGTATTGGATTGGGCATATTTTCAATAAAAGCTCTTAATGGCTTACTTCTTGGCGAAAGCTACGCAAAAAGTTTAGGGCATAAAATACTACAAAACAGAATTATTATTATTCTTTCTACTAGTCTGTTAACGGGTGTAATTACTGCTTTTTCAGGACCTATTGCCTTTATTGGTTTAGCTATTCCTTATTTGGCTAGGCAATTGTTTAGCACTTCCAACCATAAAATTATATTTCCTGCTGTAATTGGTATTGGAGCTATTGTAATGTTATTGTGTGATACTTTAGCGCAGTTTCCTAATAACGATTTAATATTACCTATTAATGCAATAACTGCTATTATTGGTGCTCCAATTGTTATTTTATTATTGTTGAGTAATAAAAAAGTAATGTAGTAATATGAGCAAAACACAAACTAATAAAATTGTACTATCTACCAATAAGCTAGCCATTGGTTATCGCAGAAAAAAGAAGCTTCAAGACATTCTTAAAAATATTAATCTAACTATTGAAGAAGGAACATTAACTGCCATAATTGGTAAAAATGGTGTAGGTAAATCTACATTGATTAGAACACTAGCCAAACAGCAAGAAAAAAACAGTGGCAACTTGTTTTTAAATCATAAAAATGCTAAAAGTTATAGTGCTAACGAATGGGCTAAAGAAATTGCCTGGGTACAAACCGATATTCAGATACCTGTAAATTTATCGGTAACAGAATTTGTGAGTTTAGGAAGACAACCATATACCAACTGGCTAGACATGCTTTCTAGGAAAGACCATAAAGTTATAACTAATGCTATAGAGCTTACCGATATTACCTTATTAAAGGATAAAAAGTGCGGCGAACTTAGCGATGGACAATTACAACGCGTATATATTGCTAGGGCACTAGCACAAGATACTGCTATTATTTTTTTAGATGAGCCCACTACGCATTTAGACATTATTTATAAAGCCAAAACACTGGGATTATTAAAACAATTATGCCTTGAAAAAGGCAAAACCATTGTTTATACCACTCACGAAATCGAATTGTCTTTGCAAGTTGCAAATCAGTTTATTTGTGTTTCTAACGGTAATGTAATTTCCGAAACTCCTCAATATATAATAGAAAACAACCTATTAGATCGTATTTTTGAAAACGATGTGGTCTTTTTTGATAAAAAATCAAAACGGTTTAAAGCTTTTTAGAAATACTTTATCAGTTTAGATGTACTTTTTTTCTTAAAGTTAGAAAATGCTTTAGAAGGAAAATATAAAATAACAGCAAGAATAAACCACATAATCCATACATAATAAAAAGAATTAAATCCTAAATAATTACCATGATTGGGTCCAAATATTTTTATTGAAACGATATACAAAACTAATAATACGTATAAATGAAGGAGGTAAAAAAACATGGGCACAGAACCAAAAACTTTTAATATAGCTGTTAGTTTATTCTCTATGCTTTCAAATAAAGCTAATAGTAACATTCCAACACCTAATGTAAATAGAATATAATTTAGTGACGGAGGATATTTTGTGAAATTTACAAAGGACATTATAGTAGTTCCCAAAGATTCTTGAACAGTCCAAGGCAATGTTTCTCCATAAATATTAAATCCTCTCAATATTCCTAACAATAGGAGACTAATAACACCTGTTAAAATTAGTTTTTTCTGTCTTTCTAAAGATGATGTTATATTGGTGTATAGCGTTCCAAAAAAATAACCTATTAAAATAACACCAATCCACGGAAGAATAGGATAGGAAGCTTTAATTCTGAAAAACTCACTATCAAACACATAACCTCTATCATGCAAAATTGTCCAAATATGATATCCCATTTCGTTCGGTTCAAAATGAATAGGCGTTAAAAAATTATGTCCAAAAACAATAATAAAGCCAATACAGCCTATCCAAACTCTAGGGAGTTTACTTAATACAGATAGACTTATCATACTTAAACCAATGGCCCATATTACTTGTAAATACAATGTTTTATAGCTTGCTAACCATGAAAAGTTAACGAGTGTAATTTCTAACACAATTAAAAACAACCCTCTTTTAAAAAGAAAAGAGCCAGGAGATCGCTTGGGTTTATTTGAAGGGTTTGCATAGAGCCAAGCTGATAAGCCTGTTAAAAAAACAAAAATAGGAGCACAAAAGTGTGTCATAATTCGACTTACAAAAAGCTGACTAGAAATATTATGAATATCCATAGGATCGGATAAAGGTAGATGGTAACAAAATCGTTCTCTAACATGATCTATAAGCATTAAGAGCATAATAAAACCTCTAAGGATATCAATAGACGCAATTCGTTGCTTTTTTAATTCCATTTCTTAATAATTTATTTTTTATAACGAGGCACAGCCTTAATAAATTATAGCCTGTACCCCTTTTGTACGAAAGTTTTCTTATCTGTTTACATTAAAAAGTGTACGCAACATTTAATAAAAAGTTTCTTGGAGCTCCTGGAAATAGCCTTTGTGGTGTTAAAGCTCCAATCCAATAAGTTTTATCAAATAAATTATTAACGGTTAAGTTAATTTTAAACTTATGAATGTTGTAATATAATGCTCCGTCAAAAACGGTATATTCTGGAATGTAAAATTGTGTTCCAAATTGAGATTTTTGCTTAGAAGCATAATTAGCTCCTAAACCAATTCCTAAACCGGGGATTGCTGTACGATTGTTAAAGGTGTATCTTCCCCAAAAGCCTGCTAAATGTTTTGGAGAACCAAAAGGTGTTTGTCCTCCTCGGAAGCCATCGGCTCCTTCTGTAATTTCAATATCGTTAAGCGCATAGTTTGCTGTTAGTGATAATTCTGGTAATGGATTTCCTGCTACTTCTACTTCAAAACCTTTACTAACCACTTCTCCTGCTTGGTTAATAACAGCATCTCCATTTGTATCAAAATCGTCTACAACAACATTTTGACGAGCGATTCTATATACAGAGGTCGTTGCTAAAAATTTCTTATTAAAAAACTCTCCCTTAGCTCCAAACTCGATAATATTAGAGTCTTCGGGATCAATATTTCCTACAGTAGTATTGGTTGCATCGGAAACACTTTGAGGTCTAAACCCTTCTGCATAGGTACCGTATAAGTTAATATTATCGAAAACGCTATACACCGCTCCTAACCTAGGTAACCATCTATTCTGCTCTACTTCATTCTCATCATTTTTTTTATAATTATCTACATCTGTATATGTTTCGTATCGTAATCCTAATAGAATTTTCAGTTTATTAATATCAATTTGGTCTTGCACATAAAAACCATGCGTAAATAATTTTCTCGATTGTAAGTTTTTAAACGTTGCTGGAGCAAAACTGTACTCAGATAAGTCTGCTACTTCGTAAGACGGATCGTTTAAATTAAAGAAAGGTACGTTAGGTACTAAAAAACCATCTGCACCTACTACAAAATCGTCCAACCCATTACTTACATTGGTACTAAAAGAACCGTCGTTTTTTAAATAACCTTGGGCTCTTTTTTGAGCTGCAGCTCCAGGTTCTAATTTTTGCAGAAGGTAATCATATCCTAAAACAATTTGTTGCTTAACTGCCCCCGATTTTAATTTTGCTACAAAATAGGTTGTTAAATTGTCTGATGTTTGAGAACGTTGTCTAGCATCAACTCTTAAATTTGCTAAACTTTCATCTGTGGTTCCATCTGCTCTTAAAGCAAAACCATTAGCTGTTCTGTGTTCTTGCAAATCTTCTGTCCAATCGAAATGTAAATAAGAGGCATTAAAGGATATAGCTTCTGTGATTTTTTGAGACAATGAAATATTTAAATAATCCGATCGATTCGTATGAAAATCGTTTACCTTACCAATAGCAAAGGAAATAGGTGTAGAATTTAATCTTGGATTTCCATTTTCATCAAAACCCTGAATAGGTTGTCCTCTATCTAATTTTCCATCTTGTTGTGTTAATACTAATTCTACGTTTACACGTGTATTTTTATTTGGCAAAAAGGAAAAAGAAGGAGCTATTACATAGGAGTTGTTTTCTTGTAAAGTTCTAAAGGAATCTGAATTTTCGTATCCTAAATTTAAACGGTATAAAAATGTTTTTTGTTCGTTTAAAGCTCCTGTAAAATCTAAAGTAGCTCTTTTAGTATTGTAACTTCCTGTAGTAAAACTAACCGATTTTCTGTCTTCTGCTAAAGGTTTTTTAGTTACAGAATTCATAGTACCACCTGGGTTGGCATTACCATAAAGTGCCGAAGCGGGTCCTTTTATAACCTCCACACGTTCTATATTTACCAATAAAGGTTGAGGTCCAAAGATACCTACGGTTTGTAGCCCGTTAATTAAAGATCCTGTTTCAGAACTCAATTCAAATCCTCTCAATGTAAAAGCATCGTAGTAAGAAACATTATTTACTCCGCTTAAATTTTTAGCAACTTCGGTAATTCTAAAAGCTTGTTGATCTGCAATTACTTCTTTGGTAACAACACTAACGGATTGGGGAATATCTATAATTTTAGTAGCCGTTTTTGTAGCTCCAAACGTATTGTCGTTTTTATAAGATATACTTTTTCGTCCTGTAATTTCAACCTCTTGTAATTCTTCAATTTTATGATACATTAAAACAGTTAAGCTTAATAAGTTTTCTTGTTGATTAAGAATTACGGTTTTCTCTACGATGTCGTAGTTTAAATGTTCAAAAGTTAGCGTATGAGTGCCATAAGGAATATTTTCTAATAAAAATTCTCCATGTACATCCGAAATAAAAGAGGTGTCTGTATTATTTAATTTTACGGTAATATTTGATAATGGCTGTTCAAACTCATCGGTAATTTTACCTGCTATTCTTCCTTTGTCTTGTGCTTTTATCCCTAATGAAAATAGAAATAGTAAAAGTGTAATGGTTACAATTTTGTTCATGTTTGTAGTTTAAGCTATTTGGTTTGCTAATTTATATAGTTCAATATTAACACAATAACTTATTTTTATTTATTTTAAATAAAAATAAGTTATTGTGTTAAGTCAAATATAATTATTTCAATAACAAACGCAACCATGTTGCATTTATTATTAAAAACAACTTAAACTAAAAAACTCTATTTATAAATAGAATAAGAGATTCGTAAATACCGTGTTTAATTCTCTTTTTAACACAAAAATCAATTTTATCAAAGTTTAAAATAACAGCTTTGCAAAAAAAACCTTTATAAAATTGTCAATAGCGTCCTAAACGTTTAAAAAAAGAGAATGGTGTTTTTTCTCAAATCGTTAGATTTGAGTTGCACAAAAAACCAAACCATTCTCAGGATGAAATTTACATTATTTTCACAGATAATAACCAAATTAGACCGTTCAAGATTTACAAAACTTGTAAAGCATCATAAAACAGATAAACATCAAAAAGGTTTTGATAGTTGGTCTCATTTAATTTCGATGTTGTTTTGCCAATTTTCAAAGAGTCAGTCACTTCGTGATATCAGCAAAGGATTACGTTCTGCAACAGGTAATCTCAATCATTTAGGACAAGTTAAAGCTCCTTCCAAATCAAATTTAGGCTATCAGAACAAACATCGTAGTTGGGAACTTTTTAGAGATTATTATTATTGTTTGTATGAGAATTTAGGACAGCACTTTACCTCGCACAAGAATAAGTTTAGGATAAAGTCTAAAATTCTGCTTTTAGATTCAACAACTATCAGCCTTTGTTTAAGTCTATTTGATTGGGCGCAGTACAAAACTTCAAAAGGAGCTATAAAAATGCACACGCTACTTGATTATGACGGACATCTACCCGTTTATGCTCATGTTTCAAATGGAAAGACAGCGGATAATAAGGGTGCCAATGATATCCCTTTGCACAAAAATAGCGTGATTGTAGCAGATCGATTTTACAATGATTTTTCACTACTCCATATTTGGGACAGCAATGCTGTATTTTTCGTAATTCGACATAAGGATAACCTGAGTTTTAAAAGTATCAAAGAATTAGATTTACCCGATGATAAGCACCCTCACATTCTTAAAGATGAAATTATTGAGTTAACAGGTAAGTCAACCAAAGAAAAATATCCTAAGAAACTTAGAAGAGTCGCTATTTGGGACGATGTAAATGAAAAAGAAATTGAGTTAATTACTAATAATACTACTTGGTGCGCAAACACTATCAGCGAACTCTATAAATCTAGATGGGAAATTGAAATATTTTTTAGAGAAATAAAGCAACTATTACATATCAAATCTTTTATTAGAACTTCTGAAAATGCTGTGATGATACAAATATGGACAGCTTTAATAACTATTTTAATGCTAAAAGCCCTAAAACAAATGGCTAAATATAAATGGCATCTATCCAATTTGGTTGCTTTTATAAGATTGAATCTTTTTGTGAAAATTGACCTAAAAACATGGTTAGATAGTCCTTTTGAAAAAATAGATAAACCTCCTGAGGATACATATCAAGGGGTTCTGTTCTGAAAATTCTAAAAAAACCTTGTAAAACCAGTAAAATCAAGAAACATTCTAATCCAAAAAATTATTTAGGACGCTATTGTAAAATTGTCTAAAAAATAGCAGAAATACTACCTCTAAAAGTATTAGCGACATGATACTATTTCGTTATACTAACATATATATGGTATTTTATATTATTTAGTAGATAAACATTATAAAATGTTAAGATTTTGTAATAAAACGATTTGTTTTTTTAAATTTAAAGTACTTTTGAAAATTAAACTCACTAATTAATTACTATGAAGATTGTCTTTTGTTTCCTTTCTATTTTATTGAATAGTTACGCTATTGCTCAACAACAATACACAGAAAAAGATATAGCCCAAAAAGGTTTGTATAGCATTGAAACTGGTATGACTATATTAAAAGTACGTACGGCTAAAAAGAATTCTAAAAAATATATTATAGCGGCATCGTACGAAGGAACCATATTAGGTATTGATTATACAGGCAAACGACTTTGGGAAAATCCTTTATCGGGCTTTATGGTGCATGATATATGGTGCGATGACATTACTAATGATGGTAATGACGAAATTTTAATAGCTAATGCAGATGGCGCTGTATATTGTTTAAATGCAGAAGGAAAGTTACTTTGGAAACATCAACAAAATCAAGTCCCAATGTACACGGTTACAAGTATAAAAAAAGAGCAAACCTCTTATGTAGTTTGTGGTGGGTTTGATTTAAATATATACTATTTAAATGTAAAAACAGGAGAGCTTATTAAAAGTATATCTTCGGCTAGTTATTCGGTTCAAAAACCTTGGAAATGGGGAAGCCCTACTTATTTACCCCCAAAGAATAGACATTATGCCAACTTTTTACGTCCTATAACACAGCCAGACGGTTCGCAAATACTTTTATTACATGGTAATGATAATCATATGCAAAATTATGGGCATTTATATTTTTTCGATGTTTTAGAGGACAAACCTTTTAGAAATGTTAAAATAGAAGCCCCTAAAAAAACAGTTAGAAACCCTATAGGAGAAGTAAGAGTAGCAACAATAAACAATAAATTAGAAATTATTTTAGGAAACTCTTGCCATCAAAACAATGCTGCCTTTTTTAAATATCATTTAGAATTCCCTTTAAAAGATTCCTCTGTAAATAAAGACTTGTATAAAATAAAAAAGCTTGGTTTTGGCTACGTAGTTACACAAACCGATAATATTGATGATAACGGAACACCTAAATACTTGAGTAGAGTAGGAAACTCTTTAATCCTTACTAATTTAAATCTTGACACAGATTCCGAAGAACGTTACACTTCCAAGTTTTCCTATTATGATATGTGGAAAGATGAATCTAAAATAATATTAGGAAGTGCTCAAAGTGGGGGGAGTGCTATACATATATTAAATACGCAAAAGCGTAATTGGAAAAATTTATATACCAAAATTAAGCCATCTCAAAAACTAAAAGATATTCTTAATAATACTAATACAGTACGTAAAAACATAGCAAAATACACTAAACCTAACAAAGAGAGAGCCCCTAAAAAGGTCTATTTTATGACAGAAAGTTTGAGAGGTCCAATAGCCCAAAAAGTATCGAGTAACATTACTAAAAAATATGAGAGTCCTATTTTTTTAAATGGCAAACGGATGAGGTATGTAGAAGATTGGAACCGCTCTAATATGGAAAACGAAAAATATAGAGAAAGAAGAGACCGAAGAAAAAGATATGAATGGTCACAGCAAGAATGCTTAAACTTTATAGGGAAGCTATATGAGCAAGATAGTGAAGGAATAGCTTATTGGGGAGGGCATGGTAACGATCCCTATATGTTCCAGTTATCTACTTCCAAAAAGGTGTTAGATATTGCTAACGGCAAAAAAACAGTTCTTATTTATCCAGAATTGGAAGATCATAGCAAAGATATGGAATGGGTTTTAAAGGATCTTTTTTACCCTTTAGCCAATTATGCAAACCATAAAAATGGTAATATTTTTATTCGAACTAAACATAACTTTTGGCATGGGAATATTTATTTACCAATGTGGGAAAAAGTTTTAGATGGTAATTACGCTAATGTTTTTGTTCCAGCAATGGAAGAGACAACAGATAAAGCTATGGATATTAGTATTGCAGGAAGAGCAGGGCTTTGGGCTAGTGGGGCTTTTAAAAATTGGGGAACCCGAGCTATAAATGATAATGCTAGTTTTGACCGTTCTAGACAGTTTAGTAACCAGCGTTTGCCCAACCACTTCTTACGTCAGCTTATCTACCATTTAGCTAACGGAGCAACTTTTGTTAATAATCTTGCTACCGATAATGAATATATGAGCGTTCTATGGGATTTAGTAGCTAAAGGAGCTTTGTATATCCCAAACAGTAATGAAGTTGTTAGCTATTCCCCCGTACACCTAGGAATGAAAGAACCCGATGAACATTATATGAATGAAGCTAGTAGCTTAAAGTGGTCTACTTTTTACAATAAAGAATTTGAAGAAAGTAACCCTTTTGCATTTAGTAGAAATAATGCCACCTATATGGCTGCGCAAAATACCCAATGGGATTTTTCTACTATAGCAAGTGGTACCAAAGATAGACGTCAGAACTTCCTTCCTAAATACCCTAATGGACTTGTGTTAATTACTCCTCCTCAACAAGGTGTTTTTGCTAAAAATAAAGTTGCCAGAGGGAAATTAGTAGATCATTTGCACCCCATTTACAAAAACATACTTAAGGAATATATAACAGACGGACGTTACTATTTTTCTAAAGACGGTAAAGAGAAATTTACGGCAGACTCTTATGCTAAAACCATTTATAACGATATTTCTGAGGGCTCTAAAAAATTACCTCTAAAAGTAGAAGGAGAAGTAGCTTGGGTTGTTACACAAACAGCACCAAAAAACCTGCGAATTACAATTATTGATGGAGGGTATTTAAACCCTAGCGAGAAGAAAGCAATTATAAAAATCCAAACCGCCAAGGTGAAAAAAATGACCGATATTTTGGATAAAACAAAATTAGATATCTCAACACCTTCTAATGTTTCAATAAATATCCCTTGTGGAGGTTTTCGTTTTATAGATGTTGAACTAAAGGAGCCTTTAATAAAGTAAAAGGGCATTACTTTAGAACATCAAAAAGCTTAACAATAACTTTTTAAGTTAGTCATCCGTATGCAGAATATCTAAAACCTTCTCGAAATAGGCAGAAGAAACAAAATAACCAAACATAATAGAGGCTTAAATTTAAAAAAACATCAAAAACGAATTGCTACGCTTTGTTCGATTAAAGAGATGAACACTTTAGGAAAGTAGCAACTAAAAAAATGAAAATTCCAAATCTGAATCTAACAGATCTTGGATGTTTTACCTCTAGTCTATCTAAACTATTAACCCAACGGTAATAAAAACAGGTTTTTTTATTACCGTTGGGTTAATAGTTAGCAAAAAGAGACTAATTAAAATTTATATGACTATCTGCAATTAATCCCAGGTATTAGTTATAGCAGCAACAACCAACCTTTCATGCAAAAGGTTTCCAAAATATCTTCTATTGAATTTATAACAAAACTCGTTGAAATAATTTTGAATATACTTTTCATTAATTACATTGTGATGAATGCCTA
>CALLUJ010000050.1 GCA_938011245.1 uncultured Aquimarina sp.
AGCTTTTTCCAATAGAAAAACGGTTAAAGGTTATGTTAGATTTTATAGGCGCGATGGGTTTCAAAAATTTTATGACTACGAATTTGCCAACACTTATATCGTAAATTTTAACGAAACCTTTGATGCTGTTAGTAAAAAACCCTTGACTACAAAGGTACAATTTAATGCAGGTATTGTAAAAAGAGACGATGTTATGTTTGCCACCAACTGGAATCCGAATAACCCTTTTGAAAAACAAGCTGCCTCACCTGTAATTGAAAATGAAACTTCAATTTTTGATGAACAAATTAAAGTAGTCGATAATAATAACCAGCCCATTATAGATTTTGCATATTGCGTTGAGTTTGAAAATGAAATTATTTATTCTGGTAGAACTGATAGAAATGGACTAACACAAAGGATAGAACAAAAAGAAAATAAAGACGATTACTCGTTTTATTGGGGAGATGAAGCTTTAATTAAAAACACCTAATATGATTTATGAAAATATAACAAAAGTTACTACTAATGACATAAAAGGTTCTATTATGACTGTAACCATTAAAAAAGTCACATTTAAAGAACTTTGGGATGCATATCCATCCGACAGTATTGACCATATCAACCCAAAAACAAACAAAGATGAATTTGATAATCATTGTGCTATAAACGTTAGTGAAGCACTTTATAAAAATGATATAAAATTAAAATCCTTTAAAGGTGCTAAATGTTGGCATAAATGCCCGACAGGTCAAAATATTCATGCAATACGAGCTCAAGAATTAGCAAATTGGCTTAAAAAAAGACCATTTGCAGGATGTCCTAAACCATTAAGATTAACAGGAGCTACCTATGAGAAAGAAATTGATGGCAAAAAGGGGATTATTTTTTTTAAAGATTATTGGCAAAGAAATAATGAAGTAGAAACTGAAAACAGAACAGGAGATCATATAGATTTATGGGATGGAAAAGGTCTCAATCAAATGGCTAGTCAAGGTAACGTGGCAAACTTTGTAACAAATACTTTAGGCTTATATTGGGATGGTTTCTATAGTGATAAGAATAAATCTAAAGAAGTATTATTTTGGGAAATAAATTAAAAAAAATAGGTATTAACTTTTTATCGAGCTTATCAATTTTAATAAGCTTTATACTTATTTTTGATTATTTTTCAAGGTGGGTGGACGATATTTTACAGTATATTGTTTGGGTAACTTTATTTTCCGTTTCGTATTTTTTATTAAATAGGAACTCTAATAGTCTATTATCTATCAAAGTAATTAAATCTGTTTTAATAAGTATATTGTTTCTTTTAGGCTTTATATACTTTGATAGTACTTTTAATGATTATAATATTACAAACTATTTATTATATCTGAAAGGACAGGAGCATTATGAGGGTGAAACCAGAAGTAGGCACTTAACAACATTATTTTTGAGCAATATCTATCCTATTATTCTTATTTTGAATTTACTAACTTTTTTTCTTTTATTAAATAGACAAAAAAAATAAACGTTTTGTAACAAGTTGTATAATTAATAGCTTGAATGCAGGTAGCTACCCTGCGGGATAGCAATTAAATCATACTACAATCGTTACAAAACATTACTCAACAAACTTAAAAATATATTCATAATAAGTGCGTTATGATTTATATTTACAAATACAACACTAACTAAAACACAATGTTTAAAGCCAAGCTTTTCATTTTTGAAAGAGAATACGAAATCTTAAAATTTAAAATTCGATACAATCAGAACATAGATACCATCGGAATGCCTATTGAAAGAGTAAATGGAAACTTTATCGACGTGGAATTTTCTTCTATAAAAAATGAAAGAGAATTTTTTGAAGTAGCTTTTTCCAATAGAAAAACGGTTAAAGGTTATGTTAGGTTTTATAGGCGAGATGGGTTTCAAAAATTTTATGACTACGAATTTGCCAACACGTATATCGTAAATTTTGACGAAACCTTTGATGCAACTAATAAAAAACCCTTGACTACAAAGGTACAATTTAATGCTGGTATTGTAAAAAGAGACGATGTAGAATTTGCCACTAACTGGAATCCGAATAATCCTTTTGAAAAACAAGCTGCCCCACCTGTAATTGAAAAAGAAACTTCAATTTTTGATGAACAAATTAAAGTAGTCGATAATAATAACCAGCCCATTATAGATTTTGCATATTGCATTGAGTTTGAAAATGAAATTATTTATTCTGGTAGAACTGATAGAGATGGATTAACACATAGGATAGAACAAAAAGAAAATAAAGACGATTACTCGTTTTATTGGGGAGATGAGGCTTTAACTAAAAACACCTAATATGATTTATGAAAATATAACAAAAGTTACTACTAATGATATAGAAGGTTCTATTATGACTGTAACCATTAAAAAAGTTACATTTAAAGAACTTTGGGATGCATATCCAAAAAAAGCTGATATCGAACATATAAATAATAAAACGAATAAAGATGAGTTTCAAAATCATTGTGCTATAAATGTTAGTGAAGCACTATATAAAAATGACATAAAATTAAAATCCTTCAAAGGTGCTAGATGTTGGCATAAATGCCCAACAGGTGAAAATATTCATGCGATAAGGGCTCAAGAATTAGCGGATTGGCTTAAAAAAAGACCATTTGCAGGATGTCCTAAACCTGTTGATATTGACCCTCATAACTTTAGAAAAGAACTTAATGATAAAACCGGTATAATCTTTTTAAAGATTATTGGCAAAGACCTAATGAAAAAGGTACAAATCAAAGAACTGGGGATCATATAGACCTTTGGGATGGTAGAGGAAATGATAAACTAGCAAGTCAAGATGATATAGAGAATTTTTTCACCAATACAATTGGTTTATATTGGGATGGATTCTATAGTGATAAAGAAAAATCAAAAAAAATATTGTTTTGGGAAATAAAATAATTTTACGAGGTATTTTTAGTTTCTCAATTACCTTAGTTTGTTTTTTAATTTTAATGACTTTTTTAGGAGATAACCTATATTTATTATTATTTCTAAATATATTAATTTTAATTTCAACTATTTTTTTTTTAAAACTTAAAAAGACAATAAAAATATTAACTATCATGGTAGTAATTAGCTCTCTAGTTTCAATTCCTTTATTACTTTTTATTGATAGTGATGTTTTGAAAGATTTTGATTTATTAAATTCTATATTATCAGTTTTTGGATTTAAAAAATTTAATGAAGGAATGGGAATCAGTTATTTTTTGAAAGTTTTATTCAGACTGATAATGCCCTTATTTTTAATTTTATATACTTTAATATTTCTCATTTTAATTAGGATAAAAAAGAAGAAAAACGTTTTGTAACAAGTTGTATAATTAATAGTTACCCTTTGGGATAGCTACTAAATCATACAACAATCATTACAAAACATTACTCAACAAACTTAAAAATATATTCATAATAAGTGCGTTATGATTTATATTTACAAATACAACACTAACTAAAACGCAATGTTTAAAGCCAAGCTTTTCATTTTTGAAAGAGAATACGAAGTTCTAAAATTTGAAATTCGATACAGTCAGAAAATAGACGCTATAGGAATGCCCATAGAAAGAGTAAATGGTAATTTATAAGCGTGGAATTTCCTTCCATACGAAATGAAAGAGAATTTTTTGAAGTAGCTTTTTCCAATAGAAAAACGGTTAAAGGTTATGTTAGATTTTATAGGCGCGATGGGTTTCAAAAATTTTATGACTACGAATTTGCCAACACTTATATCGTAAATTTTAACGAAAC
>CALLUJ010000051.1 GCA_938011245.1 uncultured Aquimarina sp.
TCGCATAAAACTTAAGGATATTTATTAGCATAAATCCTATTCTACTTTAAGGCGCTAGGTTGTCTTTTTCAAGAGCAAATGAATCAAGTTAAAAATTTTAAGTGAAGCATGGATATTGCGTACAACGTTAAATATATGGCATTTAGGGCAGAGAGCAAGCGATTATTTTCGATTAAGCACTAAGCCAAACTTTTGCATTTTGATTTATCTTTTTCATTTTAAAGCCAAATCAAAAGATTTGGCGACACTACAAATAAACACAGCTTTTTCGAGCAGACTTAAACCGCCCTATTTGCTATATATAGTGTTGTAACACGTTTTATTTATAATACAGTTTATATTATTGTAATCCAATATAATCTCCTGTTAAACAACCTGGAAATTGCATAACATAATTATTAGTCGAATTATAAGACAACTTAGAATAACCATTCAATTTTATTTTGTCTACTGTTTTTTTGTGTAAATAACTTTCTTTTTCTGCTTTTTTAATTGCATCCATTGTGTCTAACCCGTTGATATCATATATCAAGCTATTAATTCCAATGCAAAATTGTATCAATGCAGTTTCTCCCTTATTGTTCTCTCCTTGTTCATTTTTAAGAGCATTTTCAGCCTCAATTCTTATTTCATCAATAGACATTTTTCCATTTTGGACATAGACTATTTGAGAAAACACTCCTGCCATTTCAAGATATTGTTTTTCAGATATTTCATTATCATTCCCGAAAATCTCCTTTAAAGCATAATATCTTGATGCAACATTTTTCGTTGCGGGATTTCTCTTATTTATGAAATAGGCAGCTATTATTATCAACAGAACAATACTAATAATCCAAATCATTTTTTGTTTTTTAATGTGTTACAACGGTTAGTATAAGAAACGTAGGGCAGGTGATGAGCACTTCGTTTCGGTTTATTACTTAGCTAAATATAAATATTTTGCTTTTTTTTTCTATTTTTAAACGCCAAATTTTATATTTAGCGGACTTAGTAAATATTCACAGAACTTTCGGTTTAGCACAAACGCCCTATGTTTTTTATACCGTGTTAGCCACCGTTTTTATTTTCGATTGAAGTAGAAATCAGCAGTCAATGAAGTTGATTCCCAAGGCATTTGCTCATCCTTTGACTTCTCCATTACAGATTTTCTAACTTTTTGAAATAATTGAGTAATTGAAACATTTACGGAATTTATTTCGCTTACTAAGACTCCTGTATAAAGTCCATTTTTCCCTTCTCCATCTGAAGCAGTCTTTCCTGGCGAAGTCGAATATGCTATTAATGAACCTTTTGGTGCTTCCATAACCGCAAGACCTCTTTGTGATAAGTCTCTTCCCCAACTACGTTCAAAAGGATTATTCCGACAGGCATCTAAAACAACTAAATTCACTTTGTTTTTTGATGCTTCCATATGGCTTAATACTCGGTCGACTCGAATACAATCGTATTCCACGGTTCTTTCGTTTTTTAAATTAGCATCTATTGGAATTAAATAATTCAACCCATTCACTTGCACTCCGTGTCCCGCAAAATAAAAAAGTCCAATGTCATATTTCTCAAGTTCAGTTCCGAAATTGTCAATTTCAATTTTCATTTGTTTCAAAGTTCCATTCTCTACTTTCATAACATCAAAGCCTAACTGAGCTAATTTTTCTTTGATGTCATTTGCATCGTTTAATGGATTCGCAAGATGTCCTGCGTGTTCGTATTCATTGCAACCAATTACCAAAGCTAATTTCCTTTCTGTTTTTTCTACAGCTTTACTTTCTGTTGCAATTGCTTCTATGTCACGATAGCCATAAATTGTCTTACCTGCAATTTTAGATTTTTCATAAATCTCAATCCCACTTGGAACTAAATATTTATTGTAAATTTGTAAAAGTTGATTAATCCCTTCTTCGTCAGTTCTTGATACTGGATTTACAGTTAGTAATAGAAATTTTAGAAGAGTTTCCTCATCACAGTGCAGTAAATTAAATCTACGGTCTGTAAAAACCCAATCATCCTCCCAATCGTAATTCATAATCCTGTGTTTATGAATATCATCATATGCATTATCATATCTGGAATCGGTTGATGGTAATTTAGATAAATCAAATAGTCTATTTAAAAAATCAGGTTCTTCAAGTCTACCTGACCAAGAAATGTTGTTTAAGGTAATCTCGTCAAAAATTGCTTGTCTTGCGACTATTGATATTTTTACTTTCATTTCTGTTTTTTCATCAATTTTCGGAACCCAATTAACTTGTCTAATATGCATTCCAATAGCATTTGCTACTTCCGTAAATTGGTTTTCTATGGTTTTTACTTCTTCTAAAAAATCAGATTGAAGTTTCACAAAGAATCTTCCGGGAACTCCTATTTGAGCATCCATCAATTCCCATTCTTTGTCTCCACTCATTTCGAAAAGAGTGTCAACATAAATTAAATCTACTCGACAACTATTTAAAAAGTCAGCCGATTTTGCCTCTCCAATATCTTTCAACCAAGTAACTAATTCTGTTTTCATTCAAATGGTGGCTAACGTTCAGTATAAGAAACGTAGGGCAGGTGATAAGTACTTTCGTTTCGGTTTATTACTTAGCTAAATATAAATATTTTGCTTTTATCTTTTTCTCTTAAATGCCAAATTTTATATTTAGCGGACTTTGTAAATATTCACAGACTTTCGGTTAAGCCATAAATGCCCTATGTTTTTTATACATTGTTAGGCACTGGCTTTTTTTAGTTTCAAATCTCTCTTTATTAATTCTAAAGCACCTAACTCCATCGGGTCAGGATTTTTGTCCGTATTTACAATGTCAGTTGATAAATCCAATATTTTTGTTCTATACTCAACGGTTTCGTTACTTATCTTTTTTAGTGAATCTCTAAAATCTTGACTTTCGCAATAAGTTCTCCTAATTTCATTCTCTAATAATTCTTGGTTTAAATCAGCATTAGATTTGTCTATTATGAATTTCATAATTATCTCACGCTCTTTGGCTCTTAAATAGCCGTCTGCTCTTGCGACAAAAGTTAATATTAATATTTCAGATTCTAGTTCTTGAAAAGTCTTTGTAATCATTCCGATTGGGGAATCTTCAAATCTTTCTGTAATATATTGGCTTGGATTTTCAAAAATCTCACCAGTTTCCATATCCGTTAATTGTTGTATTCTCGTTAATCTAAATGTTCTTTGTGCACTTTTCTCGTGGCAATAACCTTTAATAACATAATCATCGTTGGCTGTTTGACTTACTGAGTGTATGGTTATTCTTCTCTCGCTTTTCTGACCTTTTGAATCTATGTAGATAATTTGTGCTAATGAGTTAATTTTGATTGAATCAAAATCTTGAGGCAATTCAAAATCCTCAATTGTTTCCTCTTCTGGTACGTAAAAAGTGTTTTTATTCGTTTTAGGAAGTGGTCTGTTTTTTATTTCTCCACTAAGTATTTTTTGAACTTCATCATCTTCAAATGAATATTTGCCTGTTTCTTTACTGTGATTTCTTATTTTTTGAAAACAAGTTTTACACGCACCATTTTCAATTCCGAGACTCCAAAAAGAAACATTGTCTTTTGATAGTTCTGTGTTACAAGTCGAACATTTTAAATTTTGGTTATTGTATTTGACTTGAAAATATTCGTTTGACATTTGAGAGAATCGAATACAATCATAAAGTCCGATAAAAAAAGGAATAAAAGTCCAGCAGAATAGTATAGATAAAATTCCTTTTCCGTTTTGTCCAAGATAAAATTTTTGAATTCCAACTCCTCCTAAGAATAATGATAATATTGTAGTTGTTTTTTTATTTCTCATCTCGTTTTTCAGCTTGTGCCTAACGGTTTTGTGTATGAAACGTAGGGCAGGTGATAAGCGATATGTTTCGGGTTGGTACTAAGCCAAATATAAATATTTTGCTTTTATCTTTTCTACTATAAATGCCAAATTTTATATTTAGCGGACTTTATTAAAAGGCACAGACTTTTCGATTTAGTACAAATGCCCTATGTTTTTTATACCTTGTTACAAGCAGGCTATTTTTTTTCAACTAAAACTTTCTCACTTATCTTTACCGTATTGGATATCAATCTACTATTTGGAGAATAGTATTTATCTAAATAAATTACGTCTTCAACCAATCCTTCTAAAAAAAAAACACCTATCTCAGAGAATTTATACTTAAAATAAATTGTATCATTATTTTCTTCTATTTTGCCAAAAAGCTCTAGACTATCTTTAAATTTTTCTAAGAATTCATTATTTTTTCTAGATTTAAATTTACCTACTAACAAGCTCGTAGATCTTAAATCTTTTTTTTTGAGTTCAATAGTGTCAAGAGGATATTTCATAATGATTTTACCTATGTATTCCTTGTTAATGTAATGATTATTAGGTAATATTACTTTTAGGTTATTTTTATTTTCAAATGTTTCTTGTTTGCAGTTTGTTAACAAGAGTAAAATAGTAATACTAATTATTGCTTTTTTTAAAATCATCATGTGCTTTTTGTTTAATCTGTAAATTTCTTTTTTCAATCATTAGTTGAATTTTTGTAGAATCTTTAACGTAAACAATTGAATCTTTTTTTGTCAAACCACCACTTTGGTCAATATGTCCGTTATTCATAAAATAACTCCAATTGCGTACTTTTTCTAATTGTATTTTTACCATAGGCTCTTCAACAGTATAGGTAGTATCTTTAGATGTTATTTTTTCAAATACTTCTATATCATCAGATTTTAAAGCTTCATCAAGCTTTAAGTAGTGGTTAATAGCTGATTTTAAATCTAATGTAAAATTATAAATTGATTTATATACATTGGCAGATATTTTTTTGAATCCGCCAAGAGGTTTTCTAATCTGTGGATTACCCCATAAATCTCCTCCATTTCTATACCTATTTGTACTAAAAGTATCACCACCTGATCGATTGTTACCCCATAAAGGCTCAAAAGCTGCATTATTCATTAGCTTATCCATAAAACTACTAGATTTATTTTGATCATTATTTTCGCAAACTTTATAAGTTACATCAATCCATTTATTATAGCATTCATACCACTGATAATACATATCTGAATAATTAGGATATTGACAGATTTCTCCATCTTCATTACCACTGAATCCTGGAGCACCATATTTTGCAGGGTTACTTTTTTCATAATACTCAAATTCAATTTGTCCTTTAATTAATCCGTCATATTTTTGAATTTTATATTTGGGATTTTTAATATTGTATTTGTGCCCTACGTTAAAATTGAAAGAAGCACTTTTTACAAACCCGAACATAAGTTCGTTTGTTTTTTTAAATACCTTTTGTTTAAAATCACATTCTCCATCATATTCTTCAATGCATAGGTTAATTATTTGTTTTAATTTTCTTTGTATAGCTTCTGCTACGTTATTTGAATTCCAACTATCCATGATTTAAGTTTTTGAGTGCTTGCTTGTAACGTTGTTGTATATGGTTTGTTGCGTGGTTTAAGCACCTGATTTAACAAATAAAAACCGAATAGAAAATCCGCGAGGATTTTCGTAAGTAGGCAAGAACTAGCAATAAATTATATACGGTGTTGTACACCGTTTTTTCTACTCTCAATCTTTACTATAATTTCATTCAAGTCATATCCCTTGTCCGCATAAATTAGCATACAATTATGCTTTTCACAAAGTTCTTTTTTTCTTTTATCTCTCTCCACAGTTTTTTCAAATGCTTCTTGACCACCAAAAAATTCAATTGGTTCGTAATGTTGAGCACCTTGATATTCAATTCCAATTTTCAACTTTGGCAAATAAATATCCAAATGTTGACGACCAAGCCATTTGGGTGATGCGTGATGTACAACTTCTTCGTCTTTAAAATAGTCCGATATTTTGTAAAATAGTTCTGTTTCACTTATCCAACCTTCTCCAACTTTTGGCATTCCAATCGTTTCTCGATATAAATCTTCTGTTTGTTTTAAAATTAGTCTGCATTGATTAAATATTGATTTCTCAACTACGTGAGGAAAAGAATTTATATAACCTGATTGAGCTTGATAGTCATCTATTGCTTTGTAATGTTCATATTCTGCTTTTGACAAGAAAAAATCTTCATAATATGACGAATTATATTCAGATATTGTTTCTGTAATTGGCTTTTTTAAAAATCCAAAAAACGATTTTTTCTTTTCAATTACAACTGTTTTTGTGGTGGTTATTGGTTTACCATTTTTAACAAATAGTTTGAAAAATTCAGTTCCTTTATCAAGTTTGTAATTTTCAAGTTGTTTGTTGGCGAAAGGTTTTATTTCGTTTATGTTTTTCTGTCCAAACTCGGTTAAATGACTAAATCCACCAAGTTTTACAATTAGTTCGCCATTTAATAATTCTCGATTTAGTTTATTTTCGTATTCAATTATTTTTTGAACATTGATATATTCTTTTTGCAAGATTAATTCCCAAGCTTTCTCAAAATTCCCCGAGTTCTCTAATTTTTCGATAATTGCAGATTCACCATACATTTTTGTTTTTGGATAATATTTTGCAAGTTTTTTTAAATGACTTTGTAGTTCTTTTGTATCTGAATTATGATTTTCTAACAAATCATAAAATAAAATGAATGAATAATTGTCGTTGCCTTTTACGTCAATATATTTCTCGCTTAAAAAATGGTTTTTATAAACTCTATAAAATGCTAACTGCTCCGAATTTGCTTCTCCAATTTCTCTGAATGAATAAATGTATTTATGATTCCAATGAGGAACAGGATTATTGTAATCGAAATATCCCATTTCACTTTTAGGTATAATTTTCTCTTTTGTTTTACTATCGTTCCAAAACTTGATTTTTCCTTTTACAGTCAGATTGGTAAGGTCAATTTCTTTTTCTATTCTTTTGGGTAAAAACAAGTCGCCACCTACAAATTCTAAAAGACCTAAATTCTTGATTTTAGTATCTCTTAAACTTAATTTTCCACCAACTTTTTTTAAAGCTCCCAAATCTTCGATATTCGAGTATCTTAAAATTAAATCTCCACCAACAACTTCCAGGTTGTCTAATGATTTGATATTTGAGAATACAGTATTTGTGCTTATAAATAGATTTCCTTTGACTTCTTTTAATGTTCCAAAACTTTCAATAGTTGAATCACTTACTCCAAGAAATCCATTCACTTTTTCAACTTTCTCAAGTTTTTTAATGTTTTCTCCTCTAATTATTATATCAGAATGAATTTCATTTTTGCTAATGATTTTCTTTAAATCGGTAGCTGTAAATATGTCTGTTGGATTGTAGTTCAATGGTTTCGTCAAATGGTGTACAACAACTATATATAGTTACTATAGTTAACTATATATATCTTATGTGAATAGCTAATTTAATAAATCTTTTATTCCTTTAAACTTTTTTATAGCAACATGTGTATAAATTTCAGTAGTTTTAGTAGAATTATGCCCTAATAATACCTGTATATATCTTAAATCTACTCCATCTTCTAAAAGGTGAGTAGCAAAACTATGCCGTAACATATGGGGGTGTACAGATTTAGAAATTTTAGCCTTATTAGCGGCATTACGTACAACCTTTAATACACTCGTTGGACTATATTTCTTTTGAGTTTGCTTACATTCAAATAAATACTGTTTTGGTTTATATGCCTTATAATAATCTCTAAGAAGTTTTAAAGCAGATGGACTTAAAACAGTATATCTATCTCTGTTTCCTTTTGCTTGTTTAATCTTAATGGTATTATTCTTACTATCAATATCAGTAAGCTCTAAATTTAGTAATTCACTTCTGCGTAAGCCAGAAGAGTAGAGTAAACTAATAATACATTTATGTTTTAAATTAGGAGTCATATCAATCATTTTTAAAATATCTTCTTTTGCTAAAGTAGAAGGAAGTTTTTGCACCTTTCTAGGTCTTTCAATACTATAAAATCGATTAGGCATTCCCATTACTACTTCAAAATAAAATTTAATACTATTAATAGTTTGATTAATGTAACTATTAGATTTTTTTTGCTGAACTAATAATTGCAAGTAAGCCCTTACTTGATGTTCTGATAATTTAATGATATCCGTTTTAGGAAAATAATTGATGAATTTCTCGAACTGTGAAATATATACTTTACAGGTATTAAAAGCATACCTTTTTAACTCTAATTTTAACAAGAAAGCTTCAGGAACATACTTATAAGAATCAACCCTTGGTCTACTTCGGTAACTATTAATATCAACAAAGTTGTTATTTAATATAGGTTTATTACTAATAAACGATCCTAAATTTAACCAGGCTATTCCATTAAACTTTTTAATAATTAAATTTAAGTTTTTAGGAGTATTTATAACATAAACCATAGAATATTGCTTACTCCATCTAGGGTTAGGAAGTTCTTTAATTAGAGCTTGAATAACCTTATCAGGATAAAATTGAATACCTATCATCTTTTGATTATTAATTAATAAATGTTTTAAAGTAATATGCTTAGATAGATTCATAGTACAAAAATGAAAGATTTAAAAATCATAAATGTATTTTAGCCGTATAATATTCGAATAAAATATTTTATTAAATGAATAGTTGCCCACATTGTCTAACGGAAATAATAGGAAGATCAGACAAAAAATATTGTTCTGTCTATTGCAAATCAGCGTATCAATATAAAAACAGAAAAACAAAAGAAGCATTATATTATAAAATTGATAAGCAATTAAAGACTAATCGAAAACTTTTAAAATCGTATAACAAATCGGGGGTATCAAAAGTGTTAAAAACCAAATTAATAGAAGAAGGTTTTAACCCACATTATTTTACACATTACTGGAAAAATCAACAAGGAGATATATATCTTTTTTGTTACGAATATGGCTTTTTAGACTTAAAACGTACATCAAAAGAAAAATATCTTTTAATAACATGGCAACCGTATATGTATCATTAAATGTTACTTCTATAATCACCCATAATTAATCCCAACGTATTATTGAGGTGTTTTTAAAAAATAGATAAACTATTGTAAGATTAGGGTTTACTTATAGAAGAGATTTAAATTTTTTTCTTACATTTTTTGAGAGCTATAGCAATAAAAGTTATATAATTAAACAGAGTCGTATTAAAAGGATTTAGTACTTCTATAACTACCCATCCAAGCATTAGTTCTCTCAATACTATAGCGCTCTTTATATAATTCTTAATCAAAATACTAGTCATTGCCCTTAGAACTATTAGGCTTATTGATATCAAAATTTGGAATAATCCCTTTAGCTCACATTTATTCCTTAATTCTTTAGAATAAAGCAAAACCTGCGTCAGCATTTACAAACAATCCTTCAACAGCTACTTTAGCATTTTCTAAAGTGGTTGTTATTTCTTCAAAATGTACTTCTATTTCAAACAAATCGTTATGATTGTCACTTACAGGTTCTGACATAGCAATAGGCAAGCTATGCTTATTAGCTTAGTTGTAAAGCATTGGTGGTTTTACGCTTTTTGTGCCCTTTTTTAGCAATTATTGATTAGTTTTTATAAAAGCATAGATGTATTATCTATTAACCTTACGTAAGTAATTTCCTACAATAATGTATGTTTTTTTAACCGATAGATATTATACTTACACATAAGGACCTGTAAATAAGTAATCTATATTAAAACATAATGAAATTAATAAAAATAAAGTTTTAGAACAAAACATCGAATTGAACGATACAAAGCACATTGAAAATAAGGCATTTAATAGTTTTACAAACTATATTGCAACGTACAAATATACGAAGCTTAAACACAATTGAAGTATGAAAAAAAAATTACTATTAACTATCATTTTATTATCAATCTACGGCTTAAATGCTAAAAACGGGATTCCTTCTCACACTAAAAAGCATGCCATTAACAATTCACAGTACAGTCAATCGGGAATCGATGTTAAAATTTACCCATTACCCTTTTTAGATAAATTAACTATAGAATCTCAAACAATAGGAACAGTTTCTTTATTTAATGTATTAGGAGATATTGTGATACAGCAACCTATAAAATCTGGTATTTTAGAATTGCAGACTACCAATTTAAGTAATGGAATTTATATTCTTAAGATAACACAAGGAGAATCTGTATTTATTAAAAAAATAATGAAAAACTAATATTAATATTTTTATTATAAATGTACAGTGGTTATTCATTTAATATAAAATTAAAGAAAGTAGTAACATATTTTATACATACTAGTTATTTATAAATAGATTTGTAAAAAACTAATTGTATTGAATTTTACTAAATATAGTATTTGCTTTTTTCTTTTTATGGCTCTTAATATATGGGGACAAAAAGAAACAGAGAAATCAAAGGTTATTAAAGTTGTTTCTGATCGTTTAGAAATAGACGAAGCAAGATACCCTGGCGCTACCTTACTAAGTAAATTAGATAATCAAGTATATCTAAAACATAATGGTATAGAAATTTGGTGTGATCAAGCTGTACACTATTCCGAAGATAAGTTTGTAAAAGCTTACGGTAATGTGAAAATGAATCAGGGAGATACGATTACAATGAAGAGTCAGTATGCCGAATATAATGGAAATACCGAATTTGCATATGCTAGTACCAATGTGTTTCTAGAAACTCCAGAAAAAAACACACTTACCACAGATACGCTATTTTTTGACAAATTAAAACAACAAGCCTATTTTAGAAGCGGAGGAACTGTTAGAGATACCGCTCATAATACTCTTAAAAGTATTGTTGGAAGATACTTCTTTAAAAAGAAAAAATTTATTTTTACTAAAGATGTAAGTATCGTAAACCCAGAAAACACAGTAAATTCCGAACGTTTAGATTATTTTAACGAGGTAGGAAAGGCATATTTATATGGGCCTTCTACTGTAAAAGGAACAGAAAGCACCTTATACTGTGAGCGTGGTTTTTACGATACCAATACAGCTATAGGGTATGCTATAAAAAATGCAAGAGTAGATTATGATAATAGACAGGTTTATGGAGATAGTATTTATTATGATAGCAATCGTAGTTTTGCTTCAGCAACTAATAACATTCGTGTATTAGATACCGCAAATAATAGTTTAATTAAAGGACACTATGCCGAAGTCTTTAAAGATAAAGATTCAGTATTTATAACTAAACACGCTTTAGCAATTTCCAAACAACAAAACGATACTATTTTTATACATAGTGATACTTTAATGGTTACAGGAAAACCACAAAAACGATTATTGAAGGGGTTTTACGATGTGCGTATTTTTAAAACAGACCTTAGTGGAAAATGTGATTCCATTAGTGTAACACAAACTACAGGAGTAACTAATATGTTAGGAAAACCAATTCTATGGAATGGAGAAAACCAAATGGCGGGAGATACCATACAATTAATTTCTAGCACAAAAACTAATAAATTAGATTCTTTAAAAGTATTTAAAAATAGCTTTTTGGTACAAGAAGACACTTTAAAACTAGGTTACAATCAAGTAAAAGGAGCTATCCTTATTGGTTTATTTAAAAATAATGAATTATATCAGGTAGATGTAGATAAGAATACCGAAACAGTATATTTTCAGAGAGACGAAAAACAAGAACTTATAGGAATTAATAAAGTTATTTGTAGCCATATAAAAATTTTGTTTGAAGAAAACCAAATGACCGATATTTACTATTACAAAGATGTAGAAGGAACTTTGTTTATGGAAGAAAATTTACCAAAACCAGATCGTGTTTTAAAAGGTTTGAATTGGAGAGGAGAAGAACGAATAAAAAGCAAAAAAGACCTTTTTAGAGATGAAAAACCTTTTATTTTACCCAAAATACAAGGACTTCCCTTACCAGAAGAAGAAAAAGACTTTTTTGATGAAGAAACCCTTAAACGTATAGAAGAACAACGACTAGAACTTTCTCGTTTTAAAGATGTAAAATTGGGAAGTAAAAAAAGTAGATAACCCTCAAAAAATATGTTCTAACCATTACACGTATTATATGAAGGACGATTTTTTCAAATATCAAGCACAAACTACGCCTTTCCCATTAGCAATGGAAGTAGCAAAAGCTAGCGGGAGCTATATATACGATACTAGCGGAAAAGCTTATTTAGATTTTGTGGCAGGAGTATCCGCTTGTAGTATAGGTCATTGCCATCCAGCAGTTGTACAAGCAATAAAAAACCAAGCAGACTTATATTTACATGTTATGGTATATGGCGAGTATATCCAAAAACCAGCTATAGAACTTACTAAGCTATTAGCCAAACACTTACCTTACCCATTAGAAAAAACATACCTCACTAATTCAGGAACAGAAGCTATTGAAGGAGCTATAAAGTTAGCACGTAGAGTTACTAATAGAAGTGAAATTATAGCAGCGAACAAAGCTTATCACGGAAATACAATGGGATCGTTAAGTTTAATGGGATATGAAGAACGTAAGCAAGCTTTTAGACCATTAGTTCCTAATATTCGGTTTATTGAATTTAATAATGAAACAGATCTTTTAAAAATTACGAATAAAACCGCTGGAGTAATATTAGAAACCATTCAAGGCGGAGCAGGATTTATTCAACCCAAAAACGGATACCTAACAAAAGTAAAGCAACGATGTAAAGAGGTAGGCGCTTTACTTATTTTAGATGAAATACAACCAGGTATAGGCAGAACAGGAAAGCTTTTTGGGTTTGAAAATTATGAAGTAATTCCAGATATCGTAGTCACAGGAAAAGGTCTAGGGGGTGGGCTTCCTGTAGGAGCTTTTACGGCAAGTGCAGCACACATGAATATGCTAACAGAAAATCCTATGCTAGGTCATATTACCACTTTTGGGGGAAATTCAGTAATAGCTGCAGCATGTTTGGCCACTCTAAGAACAATTATAAATACGAATTTAATGAGTGCTGCATTACAAAAAGAGGCTCTTTTTAGAAAGTATTTAAAACATGCATTAATAAAAGAAGTACGTGGAATAGGATTAATGCTTATTATTATGCTCCCTACATCACAAAATGCTTTGGATTTAGTTATGAAATGTAAAGAAAAAGGACTAATTCTTTTTTTTTTATTATTCGAAAAAAGAGCGGTACGTATTACCCCTCCACTGACTATTTCTGAAGAAGAGATTAAAATAGGATGCGATATTATTTTAAGTACTTTAGACGAATTATGATCTATCTAGTAAACATATTAAAAAAGTTCTTTAAATTATATGACTATCCGTAATTAATCCCAGGTATTAGTTATAGCAGCAACAACCAACCTTTCATGCAAAAGGTTTCCAAAATATCTTCTATTGAATTTATAACAAAACTCGTTGAAATAATTTTGAATATACTTTTCATTAATTAC
>CALLUJ010000052.1 GCA_938011245.1 uncultured Aquimarina sp.
GCTTAAAGCTTTTGTTTTCCAAAAAGACATACAAAAACAACTCGCATAAAAAAAGCTATCTAAATTTTACTCTAAATAGCTTTTGTTTTATTCTCGTTGTGGGTACTCGTTAAAAACGAGCACTAGCGAATCATACGAGCGCCATCAGGGTAGCTTTTTTTATGAGTATGCTTTTAAATACTCTAAAATATTAAGGGTATTTTATTTTTCCACACTTATTTTTTTCATACCAATCTAACCATTTTGTTTTGTCTTCTTTAAAAACATCTAATGAAGGGTATGAAAAAGAATAACTAAAAACTTGATGAGATATAGGTACATATCTACCTAAAAAGGAAATTGTCTTTTCAAACTTTTTAAATTTTAAATTTTCTAAATTTTTATCATAATCAAGGGTATCATTTAATAAACCTAATTCCCTGAATTCATCTTGTTCTAAAACATACTCCTCTATAAATACTATAGACTCAAAAAAACGTTCCTTAAATGAATCATTTTCTGCACAATTATTTTTTGAAACACTCCTAGCCATTTTACATGAAAAAAAAATACATATAAATATATAAATATATAACCTCATTATTTTTTAGGTGTTATGGGTTTAGGGGTGTTTTTTTTAATAACATTTATAGAACCATTTGCAGTAGGAACAACTAATTGTTTAGTTGTGCTCCCATCTTTTTCCGTAAAAGTATCAAATTTTTGCCCTTCAGTTCTAGTGTTTCCATTTGCTCTATCTTCTGCTTTTATCCCTGCTGAATGAGGCCCTTTGTAATTTGTTAAATCTACTTTTCCATTAGCATCATACTTTTCTGCCAATCCTTCTCCTGGACAAAATCCTGCTTGACATTTTTCTAACTGTTCTATTGTCTCGTGTATTAAACTTCCTGCGCTACTAGCCCCAAATTCGCCTGCTTCATCAAACTTTTTAACATCTTCAATATCTAATTTATTGGTTCTAAAATCACCCACAGTTGTTCCTTTATCATTTCTAACAATTTCTTGTCTAACTGTTGCTTCTGCATCAATTGCTCCTTTATAGTCCTTTAAAAAAGCTTTTTGTTTTTCTGATAGATTAGCTTCAATACCATCTATTTTTGTTAAGACAATCTCGCTTGAATACCCTAAATCATCCTCAACTGTCTTTAATGTTACTATATACGAACAATTTAATGTGCTTTCTACTAACTGAATATATGCATCTCTTGCTTCAGGACTTTTAAATTTAAGTCTTATTTTTTGACCATCTGGGTCTGTAAAAATTATAGGACTATTAGCAACATATCCATAAGTACTTAAGCTAGGATAATCTCTTTCTAATGGGTCTGGTGCAAACCATCTACCAATTCGTGGGTCTAACATTCTAGCTCCATAATCATAGCTATTTCCTTCGCCTTTTAATTCATTATCAGATTCCATACCGTTAAAACCATAACGGTACTTATCACTGCTTGCATGACGGTTAGGTAGAAGCATACCAAAGGGAAAACAGTACCTATAATTTTTGAATTATTTATGGCTTGATTTCCTAAAATAGAAACATTTTCTACTCTACCTCCCGGGGCATATACTTGTCCTATAATTTTAGTAGTACCCGATATTTTTATCCGTTTTTCTAAATCGGTTACATAAAGTGCTGTCGAGTCTTTTAACTTAACTCCTGCAAAAATGTTTTTAGATAATGTATCTTTTTTAAAGAATACTTTTTGCCGTATTAAATACAGTAACCCCCATTTAGATTTTTCAATTTCGCAAATATTAGATTCTCCATTTTGAATTATTTTCTTTCCAAAAGATGCTTCATTATTTTTAAAAAAGAATTGATTAAAACAAGACCTGCTATCTTGTATCGAAGTATTTTTTATTAAAAGCCTATTTGTGTACAATTTAGAACTTGCAAAAACATACAAAAGAGCAGCACACAAGCTAGCTATTATTGCACATAAAAAAACGGCATACATTAAAGAAGATCCCCTTAGCATTATTTTCTTCTTCTATTAGCCTTAGATTTAGTGCTCTTTTTAGGCTTATCTTTTATCTGCTTTTTTTTAGTTGCTTTTCTTTTATTATTTCGCTTCTTAGTAGCTTTCTTTTTACCTTTAAGTTTTCCAAATACTTTCTTTAGATAGTTTTTAGCTCTAACCGCTAAACTTAGCTTATCTTTTTTGTTTAATGATTCCTTTTTTGAAAGACGCTTTACTCCTTTTTTATAAAACAAAGTGTCTTTCTTTACAAAGTCTACCCAAGTTCCTTGCTTTTTCCCTTTTACGTATTTTCCTTTTAACAATAATTTACCCGTTTCCGAGAATGATTTTACTTCTCCTACCAATATTCCTTTTTTCCAATTAGAAATCGTTTTTTGTTTTCCTCCTTCATACCACTCTGTCCACACCCCCTCTTTTAGTCCAGATTTATAACTTCCTTTTTCTGCTAAATTATTAGAAACATAGGATTTTGTATATATACCATCCAACAATGCGCCATCGTACTCTCCTAAAGAAGTATGTAAATCACCACTTTTAAACCAAGTGTACACTTTATTAGAATTGCACTTTTTATAGGGCTTAAAACTTACATAAAAATTATAATTATAAGAATCCGTAATAATTTGTCTTCTTAACGTGGGGTTATGTGCAACAAAAAATCCTAATAAGAATACAATTACTGTTTTCATAATAATTTTAAATATTTATGCGTCTTAATTTTGCTAACAAATATACTGAATACTATATATAAAGCTTTTTGTTATTTTTTTGCATTTTAAATATGGTTTAAAAAACTAAACCCTAAAGGCTTTTTGAGCTTTCAGGGCATTATAATACTTTATTAAAGTAAAGTTTATTCTTTTTCTAAATTTTGTAATCTAATATTTAAAGCTTCAATTAACTTTTGTTGTTGAATGGTGTACAGCGTTAATTCTTCTATTTTTTGTAATAGTTTAGCATTTATTTCTCCTAAAAATATTCCTTCGTTTTTAGTTACTTCTTCTGCATTAGGAATATTCTCTAAATGTCCTTTCTCTTGAATATGCTTTTCTACTTCTTTTAGTGTTGGTAAGTCGTATTCTTTATCAAATACATAATCGGGCCAATTGGTATGCAATGCTACCTTAACCTCTTCTGCTGCTACTTTTCCTTTTACTCCTAACCTATAACCTTTTGTATCTTTTGTTCCTATACCTATATTGCCTGCAACTTCAAGATTACCATCTAAGGACGAATCACCATCATGTACAATTAATTTATATTTAATTGGAAAAACAGGGTTACCTCCAATAGCTAATGTAGAATTTGGTTTATGTAAACCTACAAACAAAAAATCATTTTCTGTAGCTGTCGCTGAAAATGCAACTTTTTGTTCATCATCATAAACAGTAAATACTGAAGTTCCTCCAGTTCTTGCTACCATCCTAAATCTAGAATGCCAATCTCTATCCTCGATAGCAAAAAAGACTCTAGATTTATTATCAATATTCGATTTAGGGAAATCATAAAAATTTAATAATCCTTGATTTTCTCCTCCAGAACTTATTCCTAATTGTAATAACTGGCATTTTCTATTCCTTTCTGAAAAGTCCGTAAAAGTAGAGCCATCTGGCAACCTATTAATTACCTCAACCCTCTTAGCTTCTAATGTATCTCTATATATCCGAGTATCAGAAGTTACCTGAGAAAACGATAAATAAAAGAAGTGAAATAGTGCGCTAAAAAAAAATAGTTTTTTCATTATTTAATAGTAGTGTAATTAACTTTATTATTTAGCGAATCTATTAAAAAATTATTTCCTAACCCATTCACTATGTGCATTTCTATCTCGTCTTTTTGTAAGATTTCTGCTGCTATTAATTTTGAAGCCATCCCTCCTGTTCCATGAGAAGATTTTTCATCGGAAACCTCACTCTTTAACACTTCAATATTGGTTACTTCTAAAATGGTTTTAGGAACTCCTAATTTCATTGATGCTTTAGTGTAAATACCATTGGTATTTGTTGCTATTACACATAAATTTACTTTTAATAACGATGCTGTTAATGCTGCTAATTTATCGTTATCTCCAAATTTAATTTCTTCTGTAGATACGGTATCATTTTCGTTAATAATAGGAATATAATTATTTTCTAACAATACCGAAATAGTATTAGAAATATTGGCTTGGGTATCTTTATTTTCAAAATCGGCATAGGATAATAGACATTGCGCTGTTAGTAAGTTTTCTTTTGCAAAAGCATCTTGAAATAAACGCATTAAGTAAGGCTGCCCAATACTTGCTAAGGCTTGTTTTACTTGGATATTAGAATCTTTAACCTGAAGTTTTACAAACTCTTTAGCGGCTGCAATGGCTCCAGAACTTACTATAACAAAATCGTACTGATCTTTAAGTTTGGATATCTGAACAGCAATATCGGCTAACTTTTCTCTAGAAATCGTATTGGTTTCCTTAGTAAGTGTGTTGCTTCCTATTTTTAATAAAATGCGTTTTTTAGCGGATTTGTCCATTACCGTGTACGTACCATTTGTTAGTTACTAAATGTTGTAAACCAATAGGTCCTCGCTGGTGTAATTTATCCGTTCCTATTGCTAACTCTCCTCCTAAACCAAACTCAAAGCCATCGGTAAAACGAGTTGAAGCGTTGTGATATACTGCTGCACAGTCTACACTTGCCATAAATAAATCGGCTACGTCTTGTGTTGTGGTTATAATAGAAGCTGAATGTCCTCCACTGTATTTATTAATCATAGTAATAGCTGCTTCTGTATTGGATACTGTACCAACAACTATTTTATAATCCAAAAACTCTTCGTACCAAACGGAATCGCTTTGTATTTTAGATACCTCATCATAAGCACACCAGCTATCGTCTCCTAAAATTGTTACTTTATGCTCTTTTAAACGTTGTAATAATTGCATTTCAAAAGCTTCTTTGTTTGGTAATGCTTCATCTATAATTACTTTATCTACCGCATTACAAGCCGATATTTTAGCTGTTTTAGCGTTTACAATTACCTCTAATGCCATAGCTTGGTCTGCATCTTTATGTACGTACACGAAGTTATTACCTCTACCACTTACAATTACAGGACATTTAGCATTACGCTTTACAAATTCTATTAGACGCTCTCCTCCTCGAGGTACAATTAAATCCAAAGGTTGTGTAGGACTTTCTAAAAAGGCTTGCGTTTGTGTACGATTATAATTTAAGTATTCTACCCAATCCGTAGATACGCCGTTTTCTTCTAAAGCTTGATGCCATAATTTTACAATAGTAAGGTTTGAATTTAAGGATTCTTTACCTCCTTTTAATAAAATTTTATTTCCCGATTTAAATGCAATCCCTCCTGCTTCAATAGTAACGTCTGGGCGAGATTCATAAATAATCATAACCGTTCCAAAAGATGCTGTTCTATTATATACTTGCATTCCATTATTGTGTGTAAAACGAAAACGCTCTACTCCTACTGGATCTTCCAAAACGGTTAATTGACGTAAGGATTCTACCATTCCATCAATTTTAGCATCATCCACTTTTAGACGATCGCTCATAGCTATATCTCCACCATCATAGCTATCCATATCTATTTTATTGGCTTCTAATATAGAAGCTGCATTTTTTTTTACTAATACTTGCATGGCGCTAAGCACTGCATTACGTTTTTCTATACTTAATATCATCATAGCTACTCGCTTGATTGGTTTACTATTCGTTTTTTTATTGACTAATTGAACTCATACTTTTAAATTAACTAGTCTTTTTTCCTTTTCTAAATTATATCAATATTTACATATAAGATTAAAAAAGTTCTTAACTTAATTTACACCTTCTGCGTCACCAATTCTGTAACCGCATCTATAAAAGCATCTATTTGTGTTGTTCCAATAGTTAATGGAGGTAAAATACGCAATAGATTTTTATTTTTTGCTCCACCAGTAAACATTTGCTTTTCGTAAATTAATTGTTTTCTAAGAGCGCCTACTTCATAGTCAAACTCCAACCCTAACATTAGTCCTCTTCCTTTAATTTGTTTTACTCCTGGTATTTTTGCTGCTTTTTCCACAAAATAATCTCCTGTTAGTTGTGCTTTTTGGATAAGACTCTCTTTTTCTAGTACATCCAAAACCGCTATACATGCTGCGCAAGCTAAATGATTACCTCCAAATGTAGTTCCTAATAAACCGTATTTGGATTTTATATGTGGAGCTACTAAAATTCCTCCTATAGGAAATCCATTACCCATTCCTTTTGCCATAGAAATAATATCGGGCTGAATATTGTGATATTGAAACCCAAAAAACTTCCCACTTCGTCCAAAGCCAGATTGCACTTCGTCCAATATTAAACAAGTATTGCTGTTCTTACATAAAACTTCTAAGCCTTTAAAGAACTCGGTAGTTGCTTCGTCTAAACCTCCTACTCCTTGTATGGGTTCTATAATAATTGCACAAACATCGTCTTTTTTTAACTCTGTTTCTACAGCATTTAAATCGCCTAAAGGCAAAATAGTTACTTTTTGCTGTGCATTTATGGGCGCTATAATTGCTTTATTATCGGTTGCTGCTACTGCTGCCGATGTACGACCATGAAAACCATTACTAAAGGCTATTACTCTATGTTTTCCATTATGAAAAGAAGCTAATTTTAAAGCATTTTCGTTTGCTTCGGCACCAGAGCTACACAGGAATAATTCGTACTCATCACAACTAGAAAGTTTTCCTAGTTTGTCTGCTAATTCTTTTTGTAATGAATTTTGAACAGCATTGCTATAAAAGCCAATAGCATCTAGTTGATTTTTAAGCTTATGTACATAATGTGGATGCCCATGCCCAATAGATATTACAGCATGTCCTCCATAGAGGTCTAAATATTCTTTTCCATTCTTATCCCAAACGGTACAATCTTCTGCCTTTACAGGTTCTACATCATAGAGTGGATATACATCAAATAGTTTCATTTTTATTCGTGTTAAATACTGAATATTCAGTGCTATTTAAAAACCAGAACTTTTAAGTCCTAATCCTGTTTTTTCGTCCCAATTAAACATTAAATTCATATTATGAATTGCTTGTCCAGAGGCTCCTTTAATTAAGTTATCTATTATAGAAGTTATTAAAATCATTCCATCTTTAACCTCTACATGTATAATACATTTGTTAGTATTAACTACTTGTTTAAGGCTAATAGGTGTATTTGAAATAACCGTAAACGTCGTTTTTTCATAATACTTTTTATACAAATTAAGGGCTTCTTCCGTGGTTCCGCTATATTCTGTATAAATAGTTGCATAAATTCCCTTACTAAAATTCCCTCTATTAGGTATAAAAAACATAGGAGGGTTTTCCTTATTTTGTAATTGCTTTACACTTTGGTTAATTTCTCCTAAATGCTGGTGTGTAAACACTTTATAACTGGAAAAATTATTATCCCTCCAACTAAAATGGGTAGTTGCACCTGGGCTTACTCCTGCTCCGGTACTTCCTGTTGTTGCGTTTATATGTACTGCTTTTTGAATTTCATTAACATTCGCTAAAGGCAATAATGCTAATTGAATTGCTGTAGCAAAGCACCCTGGGTTAGCTATGTTTTTTGCTTTTTGAATATCCGCCTTGTTTAATTCGGGTAAACCGTACACAAAATTACGCCCTTGAAATTCTTTATCGGCTAATAAACGAAAATCGTTTCCTAAGTCAATTACCTTGGTGTTTTTAGAAAACGTATTAGCTTCTAAAAAAGCTCTTGATCTTCCATGTCCTAAACAAAGAAATAAGACATCTACTTCTAGATTTACTGTATCGGTAAACCGTATTTCTGAATCGCCTATTAAATCTGCATGAGCTATATGCAAAGGTTTACCAGCATTGGTAGTACTAAATACAAAATCCAATTCTGTTTTTGGGTGGTGTATTAACAAACGTAACAACTCTCCTGCAGTATATCCTGAACCTCCTATAATTCCTACTTTAATTTTACTCATATTTAAAAGTTTTCAACTTTCGATTATTAGCTATTTTTTAGCTTTATATTTCCCTATTTAATTATACTATTTTTCAAACGTTTTGTTTACGTTATGATAAATTTTATTAGCGTTTCCGTAAATTTTAATAAATCCTTTAGCATCGTCTGCCGTCCAACCTTCGTTTACTTCTCCATATTGTCCAAAATCGGATTTCATAAGATCAAACTCAGACTCTATACCCACTAAACTAAAATTATAAGGTTTAAGCTCTACAATAACGTCTCCTGTAACCGAACTTTGTGAATCTTCTAGAAAGGCTTCTATATTACGCATTACTGGATCTAAATAATTTCCTTCATGTAATAGCATTCCATACCAATTAGCTAACTGCTCTCCCCAATACTGTTGCCATTTAGTTTGTGTATGTTTTTCTAATAAATGATGTGCTTTAATAATTACCATAGGTGCCGCTGCTTCAAAACCAACACGTCCCTTAATTCCTATAATAGTATCTCCTACATGAATGTCTCTACCTATTGCAAATTGTGTAGCTAATTCTTCTAATTTTTGAATATTTGCAACAGGTGCATCTTTTTCTCCATTAATCCCAATTAACTCTCCTTTCACGAAGTTTAATACTACTTTTTCTGAATCTTCACGTTTTAACTGACTTGGATAGGCTTCACTTGGTAAAGCTTGGTTAGAGGTTAAGGTTTCTGATCCTCCTACACTAGTCCCCCAAATTCCTTTATTTATAGAGTACTGCGCTTTTTCCCAAGAATAGTGAACTCCGTATTTTTCTAAATAGGTTACTTCTTCTTGACGTGTTAATTTTAAATCGCGAATAGGTGTTATAATCTCAATCCCTGGTGCTAAGGTTTGGAAAATAACATCGAAACGAATTTGATCGTTCCCTGCTCCTGTACTTCCGTGTGCAATATATTTTGCTCCTACCGATTTTGCATACTCTATCACTTCAATGGCTTGAAAAATACGTTCGGCGCTTACAGATAGAGGGTACGTGTTATTTTTTAATACGTTTCCGTAAATTAAATATTTAACTGCTTTTTCGTAAAACTTATCTAAAATAGTAAGGTTAGCATGAGATTTACTGCCTATAGCGTAGGCACGTTCTTCGGTCTCTTTTAATTCTTGATCCGAAAATCCACCTGTATTTACCAATACAGTATGTACTTCCATATTTTTCTCGTGCATTAAATATTTTACACAATATGTGGTATCTAAACCACCGCTGTATGCTACTACTACTTTTTCCATATCTATTTTTTTAGTACTTAGTGCTTTTACACAGTACTTAAGTCTTTAATTTTACTGTTGCTAATTTTTATTCAACAAATATTATTTAAGCATTCGTTGTTTAATTCGTTTTAATCTTTTTAATATTTTTTCTTTAAACCAAGGTTCGGGTTCTAAGTTAGAATTACTCTCCTCTACATTGTCTTTAGGATTGTACAACATTCCTGTACACATACACATTTTATAATCTTTCGATTTTAAAATTTCAAAATTAGTACATGTTTGACAGCCCGCCCAAAACTTTGGATCATCTGTAAGTTCTGAAAAAGTAACCGGTTTATAGCCTAGCTTAGAATTAATTTTCATTACGGCTAAACCTGTTGTTATTCCAAAAATTTTAGCTTCTGGGTATTTTTCCAACGAATAGTTAAAAATGAATTCTTTAATACGTTTAGCTAATCCTTGTTTTCTAAAATTGGGATGTACAATTAAGCCCGAATGGGCTACATATTTACCATGGCTCCACGCTTCGATATAACAAAATCCTGCAAATTCGTTACCATTTAAAGCTATAACGGCATTACCTGCTTTTATCTTTTTTTCGATATACTCGGGAGTACGTTTCGCTATACCTGTTCCTCTATCTTTTGCCGATGTTTCAATAACACTACAAATTTCTTGGGCATAGTCAAAATGACTTTCGTTGGCTATAAAAATTTCTACTTTATTCAATTTTCATTTGATATTCGCTATAGGCTATAACCTTTAGCGCATTATTTAAAACCATACTTTACATCAAAACTTATTTTTTGATTATAAAGATTAAAATATTAACGATGATAGTTGTGAAAGTAAATGCTTTCGATATTAAAATAACCCACTAGGGGCGATTTACAGGAAAAAAACAACGGATACAATGCCTATAAAAGCATGCATTAAAGAGATAATTGATATGTTTTTTTTCCGTTTTCACTGAAGTGTCCATAATAATTATTAACTCTAAATCGTCGGCATTAGCCCCTTTCGTTAATATTAACGCGTAAAATTACAATTTTGAAATGAAAAATAATAATTTTAAAAACTTTTATTTTCTGTTTTCTGGAAACACTCTTCTCCTAGCTTTACTTCCTTCTGTTTTAAGTATTTTTCGTATTAATTCTCTAAAGCTATTAAAATCGTAAGAATAGGAAAGCCCTATTCCTTGGGTGTATTGATTAGCTTCTCCTAAAAATTGAAAATCGCTTTCTCTATTAAATATGGTAGCTCTAAGTGTACCGTCTTCATTTAATAGAAAATCGATACGGACATCCCCAACTACTACCGATTGTGTTACTCCACCAATAGGTATTCCTACTTTACCGTTAATAAGAATTCTTTTACTTATTTGCGTAGAAACCGAAACACCAAACTCATCCGAAGATTGATTATTTAAATCTCGATTATCTCTTTGGTTATAATTAAAACCTATATTAAATTTATCTTCTTCGTCTGCAAAAATATTACTAATTAAATCCGAAGCTTTTTCTACTAAGTTTTCGGTAATAATATTATTTCCAATAAGCGCATCGCTATAAAATTGACCTTGAGAAATTAAAGATAGTGCTTGTCTTTCTCTGGTTGTGCGGTCGGAAAGTAAAAATTCTAATTCATTTTTAAGTATTGAACTTGCTCCTGGAAAATCAATATTGAACTCTAATTCTGGTTTTAAAAGTTGTCCTGTTAACGATGTAATTACTTCTACTGGTATTTTTCTATTCTGAATTGCATTTTCTAATATAATAGACGGGTTTGCATTGGTACTATATACGGCAGATAAATCTAACCTTGCTTCGGTAGGGCTTCCATCCCAACTAATATTTCCTGTTCGTACATCAAATCGTTTAGAAACAATACCTCCGTATTTAAAATCGTAAAATCCTTTATATGCTACAAAATCTCCCCACATGTTAAATTTACCATTGGTATTTATTTCTATAAGCAATGTACCCGCTCCATAGCCTTTTAATGTACTCCCCGATTCTTGATCAATTACTACCTCTACCTCTGCATATTTATTTAAATCTAATTCAAACTGAAGCTCTAAACCTTTTACATCTTCAAAATATACTTTTTCTCCTTTACTAATCGATGCTTTTTCTGCTGGGCTTATAAAATGTATAAACGAATTATCCCCTATAGTTTCGGTATCACTAATTGGAATTTTAAATTTAGTTCCTTTTGCGCTTGAAGCATCAATTACTATTTTTAATTGATCTGTTGGTCCTTTTATGGTGGTTTCTCCATTTATAAAAGCTGTTCCATAATATAACTCATTATCATTTTCGTTTGTATTTAAAACTAATAAACGATCACTTTCTATTTTTAAATCGAGATTCCATTTTTTAAAGTTTTGATGAGAAATTATACCGCTTAACTGTCCTTTAGTTTTAAATTTTGTATCCTCTACATTATTATTATTAAAACGAAATTTATTTTTGGACAGTGTTATCGAAGCATTTTCTTCAAAATTTAAATCCACATTTAGGTACTGAAATAACAACCCTGCTTTATTTAATGTTAAAAGACCATTAATATCTGGACTTACATAATCTCCTTCAATTTTTGCTTTTCCATTTATTGTTCCTCTTAATTTACTTAATACTATACCTCCTAAATTACTAAATGGTGCTAATTCAAATTCATTAAATAGTACATCAAAATTTACTTGAGGTTTTTCTCCAATAGTAGAAATATTACCATTTATGGCAAAGCTTTTTACATCGTCTCTTTCTACAGATGAATTAACAATATAATTGGTTAAATCTGCATTTCCTTTAGCGTCCATTTTAAAATTCCCTATTAAGACGTTGTTTATTGTAAAGTTGGAAATACTTAAATTACTAGTTGGCAAATACACCCCTTCTTTCTGAATAAAGTTTAATTGTCCATTAACCACTCCTGTATAGTCAAGGTTTTTAATAGATTTTTTAATCTTCTTTAAATCGACTTCTTCAAACTTTAATTTCACATTTTTATATGTAGAGTCTTGCAATACACCATTTAAAGATATACGCTCGTTATTATGATTTAATTGTATAGAATCAATTAATATATCCTTAAAATTATTATCAAATTCTATTTTGTGATGCTGGTCGTTGTTTTGATTAACATACCATGTATTGCCTTTTAATACTGCAAAGGATTTCTCTATACCTACAACAGAATGATTTAGTGTATCAATAGTATGGTACAATTTAAGATTAAAGCTATCTCTTTGTTGTTCTCCTCCTTTAAAAGTAGTTGTACTATATAAGGTGTCGTTTTTATTAATGTTTTCTAGTTTAAAATTAGAAAAGCCATATTTTTCTGTATTTACTTTATATATAGAAAGAAGTGTGTTATTTTGGTTTGAATTATCTATTTTTAAATCAATTTTTTCGAAAATATTCTTTTTGTATGCAATATTTGGAGAAACAAAGTTTAAATTAAATTTAGCCCCATCGCTATCTACATTTCCTTTAATACTTGTGTTAGCTCCCACTTTCAAATCTGGAAAAAAAACATCTACTATTTTATTATAAATCTTTAAATCGAACTTTAAGAATTCTCTATCTGTGGCTACTGTTGCCTCATAGTTTTTATACAAACTAGCTAATGAGTTTTGAAATAAATCTTTTAAGCTTTTTAATTTAAAACGCCCTAATATTTCTCCTTGAATAATCTCTGGACTATTAATATTTATTAAACGTTGACCATCTTTTAAAAATTGAGATTTTAATTGAAAATCTTTAAAAGAGTAAGTATCATTTTGATTTTTATAGGTGGTTTGTTTAAATTGAATTTCACCATAAGTATCGTCAACATTTGTTCCTTTAAAATTAGCGATTACTTGACCTTTAAACTCCGAAATACTATCTCTAGCTAATATGTTAAGCTTTTTAAAGTCTATATAATTTACATCTGCCTTAAAATTATAATCATTTTCTGTTTCATTTAGATTAACTAATCCATCAAATCTTATATCAAAGTTAGGATCACTAGAAATTACTTTTCCGTCAAAAGTTGGGTATTTTAATATTCCTGTTATCCCTACATCTTTATAGGTATATCCATTGTAATAAATTCTATTAAATTGTCCCGATAGATACGTATTTAAGTTATTTACTAAAAACCCATATCCATCAATATCCAAATTAAAAGTAGCTAACCCAAGTTTAGAGTTTCCAAAAAACGTATTCAATTCAAAATCTTCTACATCAATATTTCCTTTATAGTGAGCTTTCGATTTGGAACGAAGGTTATCCATTAAAACCGTAACTTTAGCATTCCCTATTTCACTAAAAACAACTCCTTTATAATTTACACTAGAAGCTGTTGCTTCTAAACTCCCTATAGCCGAAATTTCTCCTAGTTTATCTAATTCTTTTGGTAAATGTTTTCCTATTACATTAGGAAAAAGTTTGCTTAGATTTTTTTTATCAAATTTTAAATTGTGTAGTTTTCCCGAAACTTTAAAATCTTCAATTTTATTTTTAGACATTGACTCTTCAAGGTGTAAATTTCCTTTAAGCACTAAATTGTTTACTCCTTTAAAATTGATATCCGAAAGCTTAAAATTGTTTAACACTCCATCGAGCTTGGCTGTTAATTTTACCTTATGGTTTGGACCAAACTCGCGATAAAAATACTTCAAATCGGAAGTAGCGAAAATACTATTAGATACCTGTGCTTTAATTTTTACCTTATCACTAAAGTCTGCCATATCTCCCTCTTTATAAGTCATAAGAAAGTTTCCTTTTATAGTTGACTTTTTTTGAGTTTTTAAAACAATATCACTTAAAGAAACTATCCCTTTTTCAAAATGAAATTGAGATGTTAAGTTGGTTACATTAATATAATTTCCATAAACAACCGAAGCTTTATCAATATAAAAATCGATTACGCTTCCTTTTAATTTAAAATTCCTTCCTTCTAAATTTAGTTTACTAAGATCTACAAACGGTTCAGGAATTATATTTGTGTTTACATATAAATACCTACAATTATTTATATGTACTTCCGATATATCTAATTCAAAAGGTTTTTGAGTTTTGTTTTTTTGCTTTGGAGTAAATTTTGAAATAAATTTTCGAAAGTTATCAATATTTTCATTGGGATATGTTTCCATTTTAATCAAAACATCTTCGATAACAATGTTTTTTAGTTTAGCTTCCCCTTGCCACAAATTTTTAAAACTTACTATTGACGTTGATAATTTATGGGCAGAAATTAAAGTGTCCTTCTTATCATCTGCTATAAAAATTTCTTTTGCGTTTACATTCCCCGCTATATTTAAACCTAATTTCTGAATTGAAATGTGTGTGTTAAACTTTTTATTGACATATGTTGTTGCTTTTTGAGCCGCCCATGTTTGTACCTTGGGTATAGAAAACAAGAGCACTACCACTAAAAAAAACAGCAGTAACACAGCAAAAAATTTAAAGACAATATTAAATATTTTTTTGACCAGAATATATCTTAACTTTGTTTCACAATATTAACAATTTCCACGCCTTTATACACTTAATGAAGTTAGAAAATATTTATATCCTTGCTATAGAATCTAGCTGCGACGATACAGCTTGTTCCATACTCCAAAATAACGTTGTATTGTCTAATGTTGTTGCAACACAAAAAATACATGAAGAATATGGTGGTGTAGTTCCTGAGCTAGCTTCCAGAGCGCACCAACAAAACATTGTCCCTGTAATAGATAGCGCCTTAAAAAAAGCCAATATTACCAAAAAACAATTAAATGCAATAGCTTTTACTGCTGGTCCTGGACTTATGGGATCGCTGCTTGTAGGAGTATCATTTGCTAAATCTTTCGCTTTAGCTTTAAATATCCCATTAATAGATGTTAACCATATGCAAGGACATTTATTAGCTCACTTTATAAAAGATAACGATTCTCTTCCGCCTTTATTTCCTTTTTTAGGAATGACAATTAGCGGAGGGCATACACAAATTGTAACTGTTACAGATTATTTTAAAATGGAAGTTATTGGCGAAACCATTGATGATGCCATTGGGGAAGCCTTCGATAAAAGCGCTAAAACCTTAGGTCTTCCTTACCCTGGCGGTCCTTTAATTGACAAATATGCCAAACTTGGAAACCCAAAAGCATTCCACTTTACTAAACCCAAAGTGGATGGATTAAACTTTAGCTTTAGTGGATTTAAAACAGCGGTTTTATATTTAGTCCAACGAGAAACTAAATTACATCCTAATTTTGTATCTGAAAATTTAAATGATTTATGTGCTTCTATACAACATACACTGGTACATATTGTTCTGGATAAGTTAAAAAAAGCAGTGGCACAAACTGGTATTACTACTATTGCCATAGGCGGTGGTGTTTCTGCTAATTCTGGGATTCGAGAAATGTTACAAAATACCGAAAAACGCTTTGGGTGGACAGTTCACATCCCTAAATTTGAATACACTACCGATAATGCTGCTATGATTGGTATTACGGGATATTATAAGTTTTTAAATAAAGAGTTTACTAATTTAAAAATTACTGCTTCTCCGCGTTCAAAAATATAAATATGCAATTATTTTTTAATGAATCTCTAACTCCTAAAAGCACTCTCTTAAAATTTAATAGAGAAGAAAGCAAACATATTATTAAGGTATTAAGAAAAAAAACAGGCAATTTATTACAAATTACCAATGGAAAAGGTTTTTTATTTAGTGCTCAAATAACATTAGACTTACCTAATAAATGTGAAGCTAAAATAATAAATAATACTTACTATGAAGCTCCTAAGACAAAAATACATATAGCCATTGCTCCCACTAAAATGAATGAACGTTTTGAGTGGTTTTTAGAAAAAGCTACCGAAATTGGAATACAAGAAATAACTCCAATATTTTGCGATCGTAGCGAACGTAAAATTATTAAAAATGAACGTTTTAGAAAAATAATCCAAAGCGCTAGTAAACAATCTTTACAGTATCATTTTCCAAAGCTAAATAAACCAATAGCGTTAAAAGAATTTATAGCGACACATATTAATGAAAGTTTACTTATAGCCCATTGTGAAAAAGCACAAAAACAATCTTTAAAAAATGTGCTAAAAAATACTTCCTCCAAAAATTTTACTATTTTAATAGGTCCTGAAGGAGACTTCTCTACAAAAGAAATAGAATTAGCTATAATTAAGAACTACCTCCCCATAACTCTTGGTGAAACTAGATTAAGAACTGAAACCGCTGGAATTGTAGCTGTCCATTCCATTGTATTTGGAAGTTCGAGATAATTTAAAAATCGAAATAGTTTCTATCTAATAAAAAAAGGCTACCTAAAAATATTTAGATAGCCTTTTTAAAATATTATAAATGTAACAACTTTTATTATTACTCTATATAATTTAATAACTACTACATTGCTACTTTAACAACTTCTTCTTTATCTCCTTGAGAAATTTTAACAATATATAATCCGCTAGATAAACCAGTAGCTTCAACTTCTTGTCCTGTTATAGTGTATACCGCATCTAAATTTGCTCCACTAACTGTAATAGTCCCGTTAGAAGCATTTACAGAAGCTCCTTCTAGCTTAGTATTGCTTATACTTGCTATTGACAAAACAACATCATCGTCCACAAATGCATTAAGATTATCAAAGAAAACCTCATCTCCAGCTTGTAATTGTAAAGTTGCATTTCCAGGATGTGCCGTCCCAAACCAGAATCTGGCTTGATCAAACTCTATAGTTGATACGAAATCAAAAGTTAATTCTTCCCAATCTTGATCTGTTCTTGTCGTGGTAATTGCAACAATCGGAGTTGTAGCTGTTGATCCTCCTAAACTTAACTCAATCCTTCCATTGATAACTACAGGAGAAGTCCTATTAGTTCTTACCCACATTCTAACTTGAAGATTAGTACCTGAAGCAAAGGTAGGTGAATATGCTGTTTTATTTGTATTCATTGGGGAAGTAAAGTTCCATGCTGCTGCAACTGGAGCCGTTGGAAAAAATAATCTTAAAGATTGATTTCCATCTTGCGCATCTGCATTTGTGATTGATCTTTCGCCGTTAGGAAAAAAGTTAGTGTACATATCTGCTATTGTAGATCCATCTTCAAAATTTGGATTTTTTATAAATTCTGAAAATTCACCTGTTGGTATTGAATCTATAAATTCTATTTCATCTAATAAAAAACTTTGTCCAGCGGCATCAGGAAAATTTCGTCTAACTAGCATTAAAAAATTCTGCAAATTCCCTTCCCACGAAGTAAAAGCACTCATATCTAAAAATGTAGTCACAAATTCGGTGCTATTTGCAACAATAGGAAAGTTTATAAAATCATCTGCAGCTCCACTATTGCCCAATATAGCATCCCCATTTCCATTAAGACCATCAACTCTAATCTCTGTTGCCGTCGTATTGTTTCTATATACAATTCTTATAAATTTATTAGTGGTTGCATCGATTCCCGTACCAGTAGCCACGTTTCTAAAACCAAAATTAGCATTATTAGTTGCTCTAACTAACATTAGAGCCCCATCACCCGATGCTCCTCCTGTAGGTGAATGTGAAACAGTTCCATTAGGCATACCTCCTGACTGAAAATCTTCAGCCCATCCTTGTAAATCACTTCCAAAATCAAATAGCTGTGCATTTGCATTAAGCCCAAAAGACAATACGGATAAAGCGATTGCCTGTCTAAGTATTTTTTTTAACATTGTTATATTTTTTTAAATTAATATGGTAAACATAATAAAATTTTATTATTTACTCAAAAAAAGTATCTATAATTTATTTTTTTATCCACAAACTAAGAAATAATTAAAGAGATAGTATTCTGTTTTATAGATATGATAATTTATAATTGAAAAAACGCACTTCATAAGTTATAATTATCACATGCTTTACCGTACTTCAAGGCAAGTTTATAACATTTAATCGAACAGAAGCAAAACAATGTTCCTTTATTTTTTTATGGGTTTAATCACTATACTATCTAGCTTTACGCTTTTTGACGTAAGATTCAAAACAATATCTTCTTCAGCAGAATTTACTTTTAAAATAACCAAACATTTTCCTTTTTGGGTTGTTGATGCTTTTTTATTAGTAAACGTTTCTACATTATAGTTATCTCCATTTTCTAAAGCTAAAATTTCTGCTCCTCCTTTTAAAATCACTTCAAAGTCTATCTCGGCATTGTTTACCAATCTATCTTTTTTATCTAGCACTTGTACTTCTAACTGAAGTACATCTCCTTTTTTAACCGTATTTACTTTATTAACAATACTTAATTTGTATGGTCTCTTTGTAGTTTTTAACACAAACTCACAAACCTCTTTCCCTTTAACTACTCCTTTGGCTTTTAAAATTCCAGGTTGGTATTTAATTTTTTTCCATTTTACAATCCAATTCTCAAAATCTTTTAATTGCTTATTCCCTATAAACTTATTATTTAAATATAAATTCACCGATTCGCAATTGGTATAGGTTACCAAATCATACGATTTTTCCTTATCTAAATTCCAAGTTTCTTTCACGGGAGGGACACCCCATCTACCTGAATTTGAAAAATCATCTGCATCCCCCTCGTAAACAGCAATTCTTACCATAGGCTCTTCCGACCAAAAGGCTTCATACAAATAAGATATCTCTCTTCTAAACCCTGCAAAATCCACCAAACTAGAATTCGATCCAAATTTTGGCCATTTTCTACTTTCTCCTAAATAATCTATACCCGACCATAAAAACAAACCTGTATTATAGTCATTGTCTAGTACATCTAACCACGGAGATCTTTCTATGTTTGCAAATCTTTTTTCTAAAGAACTATTAAAGTATCTATAACTTTCTGTACTCACGTAAGCTTTTCCTGGATTTTGTTTTTTAATTTCAGCACACCACTGCTCTCCATAATTCAATGCTATTAAATCCATATAACTACAGGATTCCAAAATATCTTTTACTTTTTGCTGATATGGAATATCTCTTCCCCTTTCCATTCCCGAAATAACAGGTCTTGTATCGTCCACAGATTTAACATGAGAAATGTATTTTTTTAATCCTACATTTTGAGAAACGGTCCCAGGCGAATGATTTTCATTCCCTACACTCCAAATAATTACAGAAGGATGATTTCTATCTCTTCGTATGGTTTCTTTGTAATTTTTTTGCCATTCTAATTCAAAAAACGGATCTCCAAAACCTCTGGGATTAAAAAAGCTATTTTTCTTTTTACGATTTTTTACTAGAGATTCATCAATACTCCATTTATCTACAAACTCGTCCATTACTAAAAACCCAATAGCATCGCATAAATCCATAAACTCTGGAGCCATAGGATTGTGTGCTGTTCTTATGGCGTTACATCCTATTTCTTTAAGCACTTTTAACCTTCTTTCCCATACTTGAATAGGTACTGCCGCTCCTAAAGAACCTGCTTCGTGATGCAAACAAACTCCTTTTAATTTTGTGTTTTTTCCATTTAAGAAAAAACCTTTCTCTCCATCAAATTTAATACTACGTATTCCAAATGTAGATGGGTAGGTATCCACTTTTTTACCACGTACCCAAACCTGCGTTTCCAAACTATACAAATTAGGGTTTAACACACTCCATAAATTTGGATTTAACAAATCGAACGACTGATTAACTATTTCTGTTTTTAATGGGGTGATACGAATCTTACTTTCGACCTGTTTTACAATTTCTTTCTTTGAATTGTAAACCACCGATTTTAAGACTACATCGTTTTCAGTTTTAAAATTCTCTAAAGTTGTTTTAACAGCAACTGTAGCTTTTGATGCAGATACAAAAGGAGTCGTAATATTTGTCCCCCAGTTCTTCACATGTATTTTATCGGTAATCGTTAACCACGTATTTCTATAAATTCCAGATCCTGAATACCATCTGCAATTAGGTTGTATAGAATTATCTACTTTAACAGCAATGGTATTTTCTTCTCCTGGTGGACGTAAAAACTCTGTAATATCAAAATAGAAACTAGTATATCCATCGTACTGCACACCTACATACACACCATTTACCCATATTTTACTATGTCTGTACACTCCATCAAACTGAATTTCTACATGTTTATCAATAGATTCTTGAGGTAATGTGAACTTTTTACGATACCATCCTATTCCTCCCGGAAGCCAAGCATTTCTTCCAGAGTTTTCTTTACTAGCTTTTTGTTCTATACTCCAATCATGCGGTAACTCTAAAACTCTCCAGTTAGAATCATCAAAATCACTAGCAATAAACTTTACATCGTTTGCCAATATAAATTTCCAATTACTATTAAAGGATATTTTTTGTCTTGGATTCTTTTTTTCTTGGGATTGAATAGTTAAAGAAAGAAATATTAATAGAAAAGCAAAAATGTGTTTTTTCATAAGTCAATTATTACCATATAATAATCGCAAAATAAACATATAAAAACATATTATACTACAATAAAATTAACTTTTCAATAATCAATTCATAATTTTAAAATCTAAAAAACACAAGTTTTTAAAAAGTATTGTTTTTATATCGGCAAATAGTTAATGGGAATGAGTTAAAATTTTAGTTTTGAATACCTTTTTAACTCAACTTATTTTGAAACTGTATAAACTTCTTTTTTTAACATTTACTAGCTTAATATCTACTATTATTTTATATAGCGATAGTATAGTTTAAATTATTTAAGGGGTCTATTTGTACTTTTTCTTATGAAGAATATGGATTTTAGATTAGTAAATTCTACAAATAGAAAGGAAATACGAAAACGAGCCACTAGAAAAATTATTTATTTAGTCCTCATAAAATTTAACTAAGCTAAAATTTTCCTATATTAATTTACCCTTTTAAAACCAAAACGAGACTTTCCAGTATAGGAAGTCTCGTTTTAATTTTATTAGATATACTAATTATTTATTTCCTTAAATCGAAACGGTCTAATTCCATGACTTTAGTCCAAGCTTTAACAAAGTCTTTTGCAAACTTTTCATTAGCATCGCTACTAGCATATACTTCTGCAAGTGCTCTTAACTCTGAATTAGAACCAAAAATTAAATCTACTCTAGTACCTCTCCAGGTTTCCTCTCCTGTAATTCTATTTGTGCCTTTAAAAACCTCCTGATTTTCAGAAGTGGCTTCCCAAGTAGTACTTAAATCTAATAAATTCACAAAAAAGTCGTTAGATAACGTATCTTTTTTACTAGTAAATACTCCATAGTTAGAATAGTCGTAATTGGTATTTAAAACACGCATTCCACCCATTAAAACGGTCATTTCTGGTGCTGTAAGATTTAATAACTGAGCTTTATCAATCAACATTTCTTCTGCAGAAGCTTTGTGATTTGATTTTTTATAATTTCTAAATCCATCCGCATCAGGCTCTAACATAGAAAACGATTCTACATCTGTTTCTTCTTGGCTTGCATCTGTCCTACCTGGCGTAAAAGGAACTGCTATTTTTAAATTAGCATTATCTAAAGCCTTTTCAATCCCAACTATTCCTGCTAACACAATTATATCGGCTAACGAAACTTTAACTTCTCCTATTTGACTATTATTAAAGTTAGTCTGAATATTTTCTAAAACAGCTAAAATATCGCTAAGTTCTTTGGGTTGATTAACTTCCCAATTTTTTTGAGGAGCTAATCGTAGTCTTGCCCCATTAGCTCCTCCTCTTTTATCAGAGCCTCTAAAAGTACTTGCAGAAGCCCATGCTGTTCCTATTAATTGAGAAACCGATAATTCCGAATTAATAATAGCATCTTTTAATTCTCTAATCTCTTTATCTGTTACAAGATTATAGGTTACCTCTGGAATAGGGTCTTGCCATAACAACACTTCTTTTGGCACCTCTACTCCTAAATATCTATTTGCTGGTCCCATGTCTCTATGGGTTAACTTATACCAAGCTTTTGCAAATACTTCTTCAAAATATGTAGGGTCTTCGTAAAAGCGTCTCGATATTTTTTCGTAAACAGGATCTATCCGTAAAGATAAATCTGTAGTTAGCATAAAGGGAGCATAAGTTTTATTGGGGTCATGTGCATCTGGAACAGTCCCTACCCCTCTATTATCTATAGGTTTCCATTGGTGCGCTCCCGCAGGACTCTTAGTTAATTCCCATTCGTATTCAAACAAATGTTTAAAAAAATCTTGACTCCATTTAGCTGGAGTAGTTGTCCATGCACCTTCCAAGCCACTAGTAATTGTATCTCCTGCGTTTCCTGTTCCAAATGTATTTTTCCATCCTGTAGCTTGCTGTTCTATACTAGCTCCTTCTGGCTCTGCTCCAACATATTTATTAGGGTCTGCCGCTCCATGTGCTTTTCCAAAAGTATGTCCTCCTGCAATAAGAGCTACTGTTTCTTCATCATTCATTGCCATACGACCAAATGTTTCTCTAATATCGTGCGCAGCAGCTAAAGGATCTGGATTTCCTTCTGGTCCTTCTGGGTTTACATATATTAATCCCATGTGGGCAGCTCCAAGAGGTTTCTCTAATTCTCGTCCTTCTGAATATCGATTTTTATCCCCTAACCAATCAGGTTCCATTCCCCAATACACATCCTCCTCTGGTTCCCAGCGATCTATACGACCACCTCCAAAACCAAAAGTTTTAAAACCCATGGACTCCAAAGCACAATTTCCTGCTAATATCATAAGATCTCCCCACGATAATTTTTGTCCATATTTTTGTTTTATAGGCCATAATAGTAAACGACCTTTATCTAAATTAGCATTATCTGGCCAACTATTTAATGGTGCAAAACGCTGCATTCCCGAACCAGAACCTCCCCTTCCATCCTGCGCTCTGTAAGTACCAGCTGCGTGCCAAGCTAATCGAACCATAAAAGGGCCATAATGTCCATAATCTGCAGGCCACCAATCTTGAGATGTTGTTAAACACTCTACAATATCTTCTTTTACTTTTTTCAAATCTAAAGAATTAAAAGCCTTAGCATAATCAAAATCCTTATCTATAGGATTACCTAATAAGGAATGTTGACGAAGGATATTTAATTTTAATTGATTAGGCCACCAATCCCTATTTCGAGTTCCACTTCCTGCTGTTTTTTTAATTGCTCCTTCAAAATAAGGACATTTACTTATATCACCAGAGTTTGCATCCATAACTAATATTGATTTTAATAATTAATAATAGTTTAAAGTTACTTAATTATATAGACCTAATATCTTTTTACAATACTAAAAATCTAGAAAACTATAAACAAAACTTATTTATTTAAAAATATTGATTGTAAAATACTATCAACAAGCTTGTTATTAAAAAAAGACTTTTTTATAATCAAATTAATAGATTAGCATTTATTGTAAAAGTTGAATTTGCTACCTTTAGCCACTATGCAAAACATCAATAACAGCATCATTGTCCAAGGAGCTAGAGCTCATAATCTTAAAAATATAGACGTAATAATTCCAAGAGACAAATTAGTGGTTATTACAGGACTTTCTGGGTCTGGAAAGTCTTCTTTAGCTTTTGATACCATATATGCAGAAGGCCAACGGCGTTATATTGAAACATTTTCTGCTTATGCTAGACAGTTTTTAGGAGGTTTGGAACGTCCAGATGTGGATAAAATAGACGGTCTTTCTCCTGTAATTGCCATAGAACAAAAAACAACCAGTAAAAGCCCTAGAAGTACTGTAGGAACTATTACCGAAATTTATGATTTTTTGCGTTTACTTTTTGCTCGTGCAAGTGATGCTTTTAGTTATGAGACAGGTGAAAAAATGGTAAGTTATTCTGATGATCAGATAAAAAACTTAATTATTGATAAATTTAACCTGAAACGAATAAATATTGTAGCTCCTGTAATACGCTCCAGAAAGGGACATTATCGTGAATTGTTTGAACAAATAGCAAAGCAGGGTTTTATAAAAGTAAGAGTAGACGGCGAAATTGTGGACATTACTAAAGGTATGAAGCTTGACCGTTATAAAACTCATGATATTGAAATTGTAATTGACAGACTTCAAGTTTCTACAGACGAAGAAAATCTAAAACGACTTTCAGAAAGTATTCGAACAGCAATGTATCATGGTAATGATATTTTAATGGTTGTAGAACATAATGAATCTAAAGGGCGTTTTTTTAGTAGAAATTTAATGTGTCCTTCTTCTGGTATCTCTTATCCTAACCCAGAACCTAATAATTTTTCATTTAATTCCCCTAAAGGGGCTTGCGATAAATGTAATGGAATTGGAACTTTACATGAAATTAATCTAAATAAAATAATTCCAAACGATACTCTTTCTATCAAAAAAGGAGGTTTAGCACCCCAGGGGCCACAAAAAAATAACTGGATCTTCAAACAATTAGAACTTATTGCCTTGCGCTATAATTTTGCTTTAATGGATCCTATTAATACCATTCCTAAGGAAGCTTTAGAAGTAATTCTTTACGGAGGAAAAGAAAGTTTTAGTATTACCAGCAAGGAACTTGGTGTTAAAAGAAATTACAAAATAGACTTTGAAGGTATTGCCAATTTTATAGAAAATACATACAAAAATGGAGATTCCACAAGCCTAAAACGTTGGGCTTTGGAGTATATGGATTTAGTAAATTGTAGTGCCTGTAACGGTACACGTTTACAAAAAGAAGCCTTAAATTTTAAAGTAAATAAAAAAAATATTGCCGAATTAGCTTCTATGGACATTGTAGAGCTAAAGAAGTGGTTTGACGAGTTACCTAAGTACCTTTCTAAAAACCAACAAAAAATAGCTAGCGAGGTTGTTAAAGAAATTAGAACACGTTTACAATTTTTAATTGATGTTGGTTTAACTTATCTATCGTTAAACAGAAGTAGTAAATCTCTTTCCGGTGGAGAAGCCCAGCGTATTCGCTTAGCAACACAAATAGGTTCTCAACTAGTAGGAGTACTTTATATATTAGACGAGCCTAGTATTGGATTACACCAAAGAGATAATGAAAAATTAATTAATTCTTTAATACAACTAAGAGACGTTGGAAATTCTGTTATTGTGGTTGAACACGATAAAGATATGATAGAACAAGCCGATCATGTAATTGACATAGGTCCTATGGCTGGGAAGTATGGAGGAGAAATTATAAGTGAAGGTCATCCCAAAAATTTATTACAAAACAATACACTTACAGCCAATTACCTAAGTGGCAAACGCTCTATAGAAGTTCCTAAAAAACGTAGAAAAGGAAATGGAAAAAAACTAAAATTAACAGGTGCTACAGGTAATAATCTTAAAAATGTATCTATAGAATTACCCTTAGGTAAACTTATTGTTGTTACTGGTGTATCGGGTAGTGGAAAATCTACTTTAATAAACGAGACTCTCTACCCTATCCTTAATGCTCATTATTTTAACGGAGTTAAAGAACCTATGCCTTATAAAAGTATTAAAGGTTTAGAACATCTGGATAAAGTTATAGATATTAACCAATCGCCTATTGGAAGAACTCCTCGATCCAACCCCGCAACTTATACTGGTGTTTTTTCTGAAATAAGAACCTTATTTTCTATGACACCAGAAGCCTTAATTAGAGGTTATAAACCGGGACGTTTTAGTTTTAATGTAAAAGGTGGACGTTGCGAAACCTGTGGTGGTGGTGGTCTACGTGTAATAGAAATGAATTTTCTTCCCGATGTTTATGTAGAATGCGAAACTTGCCAAGGGAAACGTTTTAACAGGGAAACTTTAGAAATCCGATATAAAGGAAAATCTATTTCGGATGTATTAAATATGACCATTAATGAAGCTTGTGATTTTTTTGAAAACATTCCTAAGATTTATCGCAAAGTAAAAACCATAAAAGATGTGGGCTTAGGTTACATTACCCTTGGACAGCAATCTACAACACTTTCGGGTGGAGAGGCACAACGCATTAAACTAGCTACAGAACTATCCAAAAGAGATACTGGTAACACCTTTTATATTTTAGACGAACCTACTACAGGTTTACATTTTGAAGATGTGCGTGTTCTTATGGAGGTTTTAAATAATTTAGTTGAAAAAGGAAATACCATTGTTATTATAGAGCATAATATGGATGTTATTAAACTTGCCGATTATATTATTGATATTGGTCCTGAAGGAGGTAAAGGCGGAGGGAATTTAGTTGCTAAAGGAACTCCAGAGCAAATTATACAAAATAAAGAAAGCCACACTGCTAAGTTTTTAAAAAAAGAACTTAATTAAGTTCGCTACATTTCATATTATTTTTCGTCATTATATAGAACAATCTTAAAAAATTAAAAAATTGAATACTGGAAAATCTAGCAAAAGCTGGAATACAATAAAAACAAACGACTCTTGGGCCATTTTTAAAATGATGGGAGAATTAGTTAAAGGGTTTGAACAAATGAGTGAAATTGGACCATGTGTATCCATTTTTGGCTCTGCTCGAACTCCTAAAGATCACCCCTATTACAAATTAACAGTAAACGTGGCTAACGAAATTGCAAAACATGGTTATGGTGTAATTACAGGTGGTGGTCCAGGAATTATGGAAGCAGGAAACAAAGGAGCTTTTGAAGCTGGAGGAACTTCTGTTGGCCTTAATATCGATTTACCATTTGAACAGTTTGATAATAAATATATAGACCGCGATAAAAATATAAAATTCGATTATTTTTTTGTTAGGAAAGTAGTTTTTCTTAAGTACTCTCAAGGAGTCGTAGTAATGCCTGGTGGATTTGGAACACTAGATGAACTTTTTGAAACCGTTACTCTAGTACAAACTGGAAAAGTAGGAGCCTTCCCTATTATATTAGTTGGTACCGATTTTTGGAGTGGACTTTTCGATTGGATAAAAAACACTTTATTAGAAAAATTTGAAAATATTAGTGCTTCTGATTTAGATTTAATTCATCTGGTAGATACTTCGGAAGAGGTTATTGAAATTTTAGATAGTTTTTACGACGAAAACAACTTAAGTCCTAATTTTTAAATAACCGTGAGCTTTCGCAAAGTTGCTATTTTATGTTGTTTTCTTTTTAGTGTTGTTTATAATTTAAAGGCACAACATAAGTCTGTTATAAAAGCAATTTTAAACGATAACAATAAAACTATTCTAATTACCCATCAATTAGAATATTTTAACACGTCTAAAGATAGCCTTTCCGAAATTCATTTTATGGATTGGGCTAACGCTTTCTCCTCAAAGGCAACACCACTTGCTATACGCTTTAACGAAGATTTCAAGAGAGCTTTTCATTTTTCTTCTCCAAAGGATCGTGGTTATACTCAAATTAAAAAAATAAAAGTAAATACCAATAAAGCAGAGTGGTATAGACCTTTAAAAAATGCCGATATTTTAGTAGTAAAACTCAATAGTTCTTTGCCTCCTAATAAAAAGGTACAACTTAACTTAGAGTATATTATCAAAATTCCTTCAGATCGTTATACGCAATACGGCTTTTCTAAAAACAAATATAAAATTAGATATTGGAACTTAAGTCCAGCTATCTATAATAATGGGTGGGTTACTTATAGCCATAAAAAGTTAAACGATTATGCTTCGCAATTAAGTGATTATGAATTAATGCTTGATCTTCCTAAAAAATATCGATTAGAGAGTAATTTGACTATAAAATCGTTAACTGAAAAGGGTACTCATAATCGATTAACCCTTAATGGCAAGTTTTCTTCAAACATTCAATTATATATCGAAGAAGAAAACTATTTCTACCAAACTAAATATGATAACCATACTATTTCTTCTAATATTCCTAAAGAAGGTATGAATAGTGACGAGGTTACTGAAGCAATTACTAGGGTGCATAATTTTGTAAAGCAATATTTTGGAGAACTCCCGCAAGGCAAGATTCTTTTATCGTATGAAGATTATTTAAAACAGCCCGTGTATGGTTTTAATCAACTTCCTAAAGTACTTAGACCATTTAAATCTAAATTTCAATATGAGATTATTACTCTAAAGCAATTGACTAATGAAGTTAAAAAACATAGTTTCATTTCCAACCTAAGAACCGATCAATGGTTTACCGATGGAATTCAAATTTATTTGATGATGAAGTATGTAGAAAAATATTACCCAAAAGCTACTTTTGCAGGAAGGCTTAGTACTATTTTTGGTTTGCGTTGGTTCCATGCTGCTAAATTAAAATTTAACGACCAATATTATATAGGCTATAAAAATATGGCTGCTCGCTTTTTAGAGCAACCACTAGGTAAACCTAAGGATTCACTTTTAAAGTTTAATTACAACATTTCTAATCCATATAAATCGGGAATGGGGCTTCACTATCTAGAAAGCTATTTAGATGAGGGGGAATTAGATAATAAAATAAGAACCTTTATAAAAGAATATAAATTACAGGTAACCTCCGCTAATAATTTTAAAAACTACTTGAGTTTAAATGTTTCAAAAAACATTAATTGGTACACTAACCAATTTATTGAACAAGACACTATAACCGATGTAAAAGTAGCTGGTGTGTATCGTTCTAAAGATAGTATTTATATTAAACTAAAAAACAAAGGAAAACCTGTTCCTGTAAAGTTAACAGCTTTAAAACGAAAAAAAATAATCAAGCAAAAATGGTCTCCCGTTTTTAAAGATACAGCCACTATAAGTTTTCCTAAAAAAGTAGCTAACCATTTTGTTGTAGATTATGAAGGTCGTTTACCTGAATTTAGTAGAAGAAATAATTATCAAAAGACTACTGGAATATTTAGAAAGCCATTCCAATTTAGACTTTTTCAGGATATTGAAGATCCTAAATACACACAAATTTATACTGTTCCTGTGTACGATTTTAATGTTTATGATGGTTTAATTTTAGGAGCGCGTTTTTTAAATAAATCTTTAGTTCCTAGAAGGCTAAATTATAATATTGTTCCTAGTTATGGTTTACGTTCTAATAAATTTCAAGGAAGTATAGGTGTTGGTTATACACAACAATTAAAAAATTACGGTTGGTCTTTTTTAAACTACTCTATAAGTGCTTCTACATCTAGTTTTGCAGAGGGACGTACATTTACTAGAATAACGCCTTCTGTGCGGTTTAGTTATAGACCAAAAGATTACAGAGCTAATATTAGCCAAAGCATTACTGCTAGAATAGTTTCAATACAACGAGAAAATAATCCTAATACAACAGATAATCCCAATTATTCCGTTTTTAATGCTAGATATCGTTATTCGAATAACAATTTAACTCACGTAAAAGGATTTAATATTGATTATCAATTAGCTGATAATTTTAGTAGAGCTTCTGCCACTTTTAATTATAGAAAATTATTCAAAAACAATAGACAAATTAATTTTAGAACCTACCTAGGAGGTTTTCTTTATAATAATACTGAAGAGAATGGAAACTTTTTCAGTTTTGCTTTAGATAGACCTTCTGATTATTTATTTGATTTAGGTTATTTTGCTAGAGACGATAATTCAGGAATTGCAAGTCAACAATTTATTACTACAGAAGGGAACTTTAAATCTAGATTTCGTAATAGATTTGCTAATCAATGGATTGGTTCTGCCACTTTAGAAACCAATATTTGGAATTGGATTTTTGTATATGCCAATGGTGCTGTGCTTAAAAATAGAGAGAGTAATTCTAGAGCCGTTTTTGACACAGGTATTCGTTTAAATTTACTTCAGGATTACTTTGAACTATATTTCCCTTTACAATCGTCCCTAGGTTTTGAACCTTCTTTTGATAATTATGGTCAGCGAATACGATTTAAAGCTTCTTTAAGTATCGAAACTTTAATTGGCCTTTTTACTCGCGAATGGTATTAGTACACTATATTAAAGGAGGACACTCCTAAAATACATTATTATTTCTATAAAAAATTAAATTTTCTTTCTTAATCTTGCTACTGGATAATCTAATTGTTCTCTATATTTAGCTACTGTTCTTCTTGCTATTGGGTAACCTTTTATTTTAAGTATTTCTGCTAGTTTTTCGTCTGTTAAAGGTTTACGTTTATCTTCTTCGTCAATAGTTATTTCTAGAATTTTTTTAATCTCTTTAGTTGATACATCCTCGCCTTGATCATTTTTCATAGATTCTGAGAAGAATTCTTTAATTAATTTGGTTCCATAAGGAGTGTCTACGTATTTACTATTAGCTACTCTAGATATGGTACTAACATCCATGTCTATTTCATCTGCTATATCTTTTAAAATCATGGGTTTTAAATTACGCTCATCCCCTGTTAAAAAAAACTCTTTTTGATAATTCATAATGGCACTCATAGTAAACAGTAATGTTTGTTGACGTTGTTTTACTGCTTCTATAAACCATTTTGCTGCATCCAGTTTTTGTTTTATAAACAATACTGCATCTTTTTGATTTTTTGTCTTCTTTTTAGTATCCTTATAACCTTTTAACATTTCATTATAAGTTCTTGAAACATGCAATTCTGGAGCATTCCTCCCATTTAATGTTAATTCTAATTCTCCTTCTATAATACGAATTGTAAAATCTGGAACTACATGTTCTACAACTCTATTATTTCCAACGAAACTTCCTCCTGGTTTTGGGTTTAAATGTTCTATCTCTTCAATAGCTTCTTTTAGTTCTTCTTCAGAAATAACAAATTTTGCTAGTATTTTTTTGTAATGTTTTTTTACAAATAAATCAAAACCTTTATCTACAATTTTAGTGGCCTTTACAACGGGTTGGGTTTGAGTTTTTCTATGTAATTGAATAGATAAACATTCTTGTAAATTTCTTGCTCCAACTCCTGATGGATCTAATTGATGTACTAATTTTAATACTTTTTCAACATTATCGGCATCTGTATATACATTTTGAGTAAAAGCCAAATCGTCTGCTATATCTTCTAATGGTCGTCTTATATATCCACTTTCATCTACACTCCCTATTAAAAACAAAGCTATTTGGTAATCTGTTTCACTTAATCTATATGTATTTAACTGCGATTTTAAATGTTGGATAAATGTAATTCCTCCTGCATAGGGCATACTTTTTTCTTCATCGTCTGCACTATAATTATTAGCTTGTAAACGATAATTAGGTATTTCATCGTCACTTAAGTAATCGTCTATATTAAAATCCGTTTCTTCTGCAGAATACTCCTCTTCTTGATTTCCAAATTCATCTTCCGAATCGTTTGTACTTTCTTTTCCTGAATCTAAAGCTGGGTTTTCTTCAATTTCTTGTTTTAATCTTTGTTCAAATGCTTGAGTTGGTAATTGAATTAATTTCATCAACTGTATTTGTTGAGGAGATAATTTTTGTGATAATTTTAAATTGAACTGTTGCTTTAACATTTAGTATTTATTTTCTATAACTCTTATAACCTTAATGCGGTTACAAAATATAATATAAAATCAAACTCTTTCTTTTTTTTGAATAAGCTAATATTAATAGAAAAAGTTAGATATATTCTTGCCAAAACAAAGAAATCAAGAAGTTTTCTAATGTTTGTTTGGTGCTAACCAAATTTACACATTTTAATATTACTTAACACATAATTATAGTAATCGTTATCCTTAAAAAAATAAGTTTTAAGATTTTTTTTAGTAATTAACCTTAAAAAGCCATGCAAATTGCATGGCTTTTTAAGTATTTATTCTATTATTAAAACTTTACTTAGCGATATTAATAGCTCTAGTTTCTCTAATTACAGTTATTTTAACTTGCCCTGGGTAAGTCATATCTGTTTGAATTTTTTGCGAAATTTCAAAAGATAATGCTGCTGCTTTTTCATCACTTACTCGTTCACTTTCTACAATTACACGTAACTCTCGTCCTGCTTGTATAGCATAAGCCTTTTTAACTCCCTGAAAGCCAAATGCAATAGCTTCTAAATCTTTTAATCTTTGAATGTAAGAATCCAAAACTTGCCTTCTTGCTCCTGGACGAGCACCACTAATAGCATCGCACACCTGTACTATCGGAGATAATAAAGAAGTCATTTCTATTTCATCGTGATGAGCACCAATAGCATTACAAACCTCAGCTTTTTCCCCATGTTTTTCTGCCCATTGCATACCCAATATAGCATGTGGTACTTCTGTTTCTGTATCTGGGACTTTACCTATATCGTGTAATAATCCTGCCCTTTTAGCCAATTTAGGGTTTAAACCTAATTCCGACGCCATTACACCACAAAGTTTTGCTACTTCTCTGGAGTGTTGTAATAAGTTTTGCCCGTACGAAGAACGATATTTCATTCGTCCTACTTGTCGTATTAGTTCTGGATGCAGTCCATGGATTCCAAGATCTATAACGGTACGTTTCCCTACTTCTACTATTTCCTCTTCTATTTTCTTTTGGGTTTTTCTAACTACTTCTTCAATACGTGCTGGATGAATACGACCATCTGTTACCAATTTATGTAAAGAAAGTCTAGCTACTTCTCTTCGTACAGAATCAAAACAAGAAAGAATAATTGCTTCAGGTGTATCGTCTACAATAATTTCTACTCCTGTTGCTGCTTCAATAGCTCTAATATTTCGACCTTCTCTACCTATAATTCTTCCTTTTACATCATCGTTTTCAATATTAAAAACCGAAACGCAATTTTCCACAGCTTCTTCTGTACCAATACGTTGAATGGTATTAATAATAATTTTTTTAGCCTCTTGCTGCGCCGTAAGTTTAGCTTCCTCTATCGTTTCTTGAATATGAGACATTGCATCTGTTTTGGCTTTTTCTTTTAAGGATTCTAACAATTGAATCTTTGCTTCTTCTGCAGTAAGGTTAGAGATAGTTTCTAATTCTTTTTCTTTTTTATTTAGAATAATTGCTAATTTTTCAGTTTTGGTAGTTAGGGTATCTTTAAGTGATTCGTTTTCTGAAAGTTTTTTTTCTAAATTTTGATTAATTTGTTTCGACTTGTTAAGTTCGCTAGAAATTTGGGACTCCTTGTCTCTTGTTCTCTTTTCAGCATCAGATATTTTTTTCTCTCTAGAAGAAATTACCTTCTCGTGCTCTGCTTTTAATTCTATGAATTTTTCTTTAGCTTGAAGAATTTTATCTTTCTTTATACCTTCGGCCTCTTTATGGGCTTCTTTTACAATTCTTTTTGCTTTTTGACTTGCTTCAGAAAGTTTTTTATCGTCTTTTTTATTTTCTAAAAATTTAGTTATAAAATATCCTATAATTAATCCTACGAGTAACGCAGGAATGAATAGTAAATTCATCTGTAATTAGTGTTTATGTTAAATATAAAAAGTAGTTCCCTACTATTTCTCTCAAATTATGATACAAAAAAAGCCTGTATTAGTATGGTGTTTGTATAAACTCTGTAAAAACAGGTTTAGGGCTAACTGGTTGCTCGACAATCCATTCTAGATGGCACGCTCTTACAACACAAAACTCACCCTTCTAAAAAAAATTCTTGTTGAGTTTATCAAATAAGTAACTAATACAGGCAGTAACTTTATGTTATGAACGTTTCGATAATACAGATTCTATATAGTTACTCAATTGAGTTAATCTTTCTTTAGAATCTGAAATATCCTTATTTTTATTTATAGACTTTTGTTCGGTTTCTGAAGCAAATTGTAAAGCACACATTGCTAGTACATCTTGTTTATCTCTTACCGCGTAACTTTGTTCGTAATGTTTTATTAGCTCATCTATCTTTTTAGCTGCCTTTCGCAATCCCTCTTCTTGTTCAGGTAAAACTGTCATAGGATATACTCTGTCTCCTATTGATAATTTTATTTTCTGATACTCTTCCATATTATTACGAAAGTTGTGCTATACACACATCTATTTCACGAATCAAAGCATTTATTTTATGCTTAGTCTCTTTTTTATGTTCGTCACTACCAAGTAATGCATTGGTGCTTTTAAGTATATTGTGTTTTTTCTGCAACTCTTCCAATTCCACTAAAAGGTTTTTATTTTGAAGTTGTTTTTCTACTAGAGCATTTCGGATTTGGGTTAATTCTTTATTAAGGTTTTCATATGAATCTATTAATTTCAAGATTCTACCTTCTAGAAAATCAACCTTCTCCCCGATTTTCTTTTCCATACAATACACTCATTACTTATCCATACAAAGTTAGCATACCATTCGTTTTTTACAAGCAGAAATGAGTTAAATTTTAACTTTTTCTTAATTCTCTTCATCATTCCTATTAAAATCAATAGTTTAGTCCTAAATTACTTAAAATTATTTTTCAGTTTCATGAAGTACTTCTTTGTTTTATCTTTATTATCTTTTTTTTATAGTACTACTGCTCAATCTCTCAAAAATACTTTTAAGTCTCCTTTAAAAATTCCTTTGATTTTATCTGGAAATTTTGGCGAGCTACGCAACAATCATTTTCATGCTGGGTTAGATATTAAAACTCAAGGTCGCAAAGGTGTAAAGATATACCCTGCTGCAGAAGGTTTTGTTAGTAGAATTAAAATATCTAACCATGGGTACGGAAAAGCTCTTTATATACAGCATCCTAATGGATATACTACAGTATATGCACATTTAAAAGAGTTTGCTCCAAAAATTGAAGCTTATGTAAAATTAAAACAATATGCTAAACAATCTTATGAAATAGAATTGTTTCCCAAAAAAGGGGAATTCCCTCTATCTTTAAATGAAGTAATAGCTTATAGCGGTAATAGTGGTAGTAGTGGTGGACCGCATTTACACTTCGAAATTAGAGATGCAAAACAAAGACCTTTAAACCCAATGTTATGTGGTATCGATATTAAGGACACTAGAAAACCTTTAGTAAATACAGTATGGCTGTATCCTTTAGATGATGACGCTGAGATTAATGGTTATAAAAAACCTTATAGGTTAAAAACTAAATCTTTATCCGACGGCAATCTAAAAACTACTCCTGTCTCTGCTTGTGGGAATATAGGAATTGGACTTAGCACAGTAGATCAACAAGATGGAGCATATAATAAAAATGGATATTATACCATTAGTTCTTCTATTAATGGAACTAAAAATTTTGAGCTTGAAATGAATCGATTTTCTTTTTCAGAAACACGTTATATTAATCGCTTAATTGATTATAAGTATTTTAAAGAACACAAAAGTCGTATTACTAAACTTTTTATTGAATCGAATAATCCTCTTAGTATATATAAACAAGGTAACGGGTATATTAATATTATAGATAGTCTATCCTATAAATGCGTTGTTAATATAAAAGATGTAAAAGGAAACTTAAGAACAATAAGTATCCCTATTACAGGAAAAAGTAAACCTGTAAAAACTTCAAGCATTACTCAAAGTTCTTCTCATATTGCCTCTCCTAACACTTCTTTTAATTTTAATAATAGTTTTGTAAAAGTTTCTATCCCTAAAGGAGCTCTTTATGATTATACTTCTTTAGACATTAAAGAAGTATCCGAAAATAAAATTCAGATTCATAAAAACACTACTCCTTTACATAAATATATGACTATCTCTTTTGACTTAGCCTCTGTTTCCGACCCTAAACATAGTTATATTGGCGAGTTTTTCTCTAATAATCCAAAAAAGGCTCTTTTTGTAGGAGCTAAAAATAACGGTACTTATTTATCGGCTCGAACTAGGAATTTTGGTAATTTTGGAGTTTTTACAGATACTACACGTCCAAATATAAGCCCTCTTAATTTTTCTAATAATAAATGGATTTCTAAACTTAAAACATTAAGAGTTAGCATTTCAGATAAAGAGTCGGGTATTAAAAACTTTAGAGCAACTATTAATAATAAATTTGCTTTAATGGAATACGATTACAAAAGAAATCTATTAGTTTATAACTTTAAAGACGCTATTCATACTAGTGGTAAAAATGTATTAAAAATATATGTAGAGGATAATGTGGGAAATAATACTATTTTTGAATCAATCTTTTTTAGAAAATAATTGAAAACACTAATCGCCCTTTTAATTTTTACTTCTTTTTACACTGTTAGCTTAGCGCAAATAGCTCAAGTAAAAGGAATCGTCTTAGACGAAAACAAACAACCTATTGCTAATGCTGAAATATTTTTGGACACAAAAAAAGGAACCATTGCAAATGATAACGGTTTTTACTCTTTAGAAATTCCATCTAACCAAGAAGTAGTTATTAAAATTCAATCTATAGGTTTAAAAGCTGCTCAAGCTACTTTTAATTTAAAACCTAATCAACAATTTGAATTCAATCCCATACTTAAAATTAATATAGAGCAATTTGCTACCGTAGTTATTACAGCAACTAATAAAAATGATATTGAAGGTTTAGTGAGTGTAGATCCTCAAACTATAAGAAATACTCCATCGGCAAATGCTGGCGTAGAAGCATTATTAAAAACATTACCAGGAGTAAGTAATAACAACGAATTAAGTACACAGTATAATGTAAGAGGAGGTAATTTTGATGAAAACTTAGTTTATGTAAATGAAATAGAAGTATATCGTCCTTTTTTAATACGCTCTGGACAACAAGAAGGACTAAGTTTTGTGAATACTGATTTAGTTAAAAATGTTGCCTTTTCTGCTGGTGGGTTTCAAGCTAAGTATGGAGATAAACTATCTTCGGTTTTAGATGTTACTTATAGGCAACCTACTAATTATAGTGCAAAATTAGAAGCTAGTTTGCTAGGAGGCTCTTTAAGTTTAGGAGGCTTAAGTCAAAATGCTAAAACTTCTGCTATTGTAGGTGCTAGATATAGAGATAACAGTTTTTTAGTTGATGCCCGAGATACCGAGAGTAATTTTAGACAGCAATTTGTAGATGTACAAACTTATATTACGCATGAGTTTTCTTCTAAATTTGAATTGAGTTTTCTAGGAAACATTGCTTCTAACCTTTACGATTTTGAACCTACTACTCGGACTACTAATTTTGGAACTTTGGATAGCCCACAAGCTCTTAATGTGTTTTTTAATGGACAAGAAGAAGATCGTTATCAAACTTTTTTTGGCGCTTTTAAAGGATCTTACAAACCTAATAAGGATTTAAATTTACGTTTTATTTCCTCTATTTATCATACACAAGAACAAGAATATTTTGATATTATTTCTCAATATTTAGTGGGTAGAGTTAATAATGCTGTAGGTAGTGATTCGTTTGGAGAAATTGAATCTATTGACGGTGTAGGTGGCCAAATTTCGCATGCTCGAAATGATTTAGATGCCTTGATTTTTAATCTTCAGCATAAGGGAACTTATACTAAAAACAAAAATCAGTTTGATTGGGGCGTACGATATACCAGAGAAGATATAAGAGACCGTGTTAGAGAATTTGAATTTGTAGATAATTCTGGAAACTTCGTGAGTCCTAATTTACCTGATATTAATTCTTCTAACACCCCCAGCAATCCTTTTGATAATAGATCTGATAGACGTATTATTCCTTTTAATAATGTAAGAGCAACTAACGAAGTAATTATTAATCGCATATCGGGTTTTGGGCAATGGAGTAAACAAACCTTTATAGGCAAACACAAAATTTGGTTAAATGGAGGTCTAAGGAGTCAACAATGGAATGTATCTGGTACAGGAAATGGAATTCGATTAAAAGGAAAAAGCCAAATTACGGTAAGTCCACGAGCTCAGTTTGCCATTAAACCTAATTGGAATAGCGATATGTTGTTTCGCCTTTCTACAGGGCTTTATCATCAACCTCCTTTTTACAGAGAATTACGAAATTTAAATGGAGAAGTTGTTCCTAATGTAGAGGCACAACAATCGTTTCATGTTTCTTTAAGTAATGATTATAGTTTTGAGATGTGGGATCGTCCTTTTAAGCTTACTTCTGAAATTTATTATCGTAATCTTACTAATGTTAACACTTACACGGTAGAAAATGTACGTATTAGATATAGCGCCGATAATAATGCTAAAGCATTTGCTCAAGGATTAGATTTACGTATTAACGGAGAGTTTGTTCCTGGTACAGAATCTTGGTTTAGTTTTGGATATTTAAAAACTGAAGAAAACAGGAACAATAGAGGGTTTATAGCCCGTCCTACAGACCAACGTTTAAAATTTGGAGTATTATTTCAAGATTATGTAAAAAGTATTCCTAACCTTAAAGCTTATGTAAACTTAATTTATCAAACTGGTTTACCTGGAGGATCTCCTACGGGAGCTGATCCTTTTTTATTTCAAAACAGATTAAGAGATTATCGTAGAGCAGATGTTGGGACATTTTTTGAATTAGTAGGCAAAAATAAAAAAACTAAAGTATTTAAATTTCTAAATACTTTTAAATCCTTTGAGGTAGGTGTTGAGTTGTTTAATATTTTTAACACACGAAATGCAGCAACCAATACTTTTGTAAGAGATGCTAACAGCCAGCAACAATTTGCTATTCCTAATTTTCTTACTCCTCGTTTACTAAACATTAAAATTAAGATGCAATTATAAAATACTAATCTCTTAAACTCAATTAAGTTTTATGGGGATTAAGCAAATAATTTTTAAAACCTGAAGAGGAAAAATTTAATATCTCTTACGCCTCTTAAATTCGCTCTGAATAATTTTATTTTAGAATTAAAAGATTCTGCATTAGCATTCGTATTTCTATTGTCAAAGAAATTTAAGATGGTCTGAAAATGATATTTGATGGTATTTGTTGCAATATTGAAATTCTTAATA
>CALLUJ010000053.1 GCA_938011245.1 uncultured Aquimarina sp.
TTCTCTAAAGCATCGATATCTAGATTAGCTGCTAATTCGCAACGTATTTGACTTCCTATTTTAAAGTTGGTAAGATGTGTAAAACCTAAATGAATATCACAGAAGAATTGATAATCTATAGTACCATTAAGTTGCTCTATCAGTTTTTTATCTGAACAACAACTATAATGCTTTAAAAACATTAAACCTATGCGACCTATAGGGCTAAACATCATTTTAGAACCCGATTGCTTTTCTTTAAGATTCAATCTTTCGACTAGAGAATCCCAAGGAAGAGCTACATATATTTTACCCAAATCACTCTGCAAAAAACGGACGTAGAAAGAATCTAAATTTTCTTGAGAAGATAAAAACGAAAATTAGTGCTGAAACTCACTTATTCTTTGTAATTTCATAAATAACGTAAATGTAAAACCCCGTTTTTAGCTCTGAATAGCTGTTTTCGGGGTTTTTATTTATATTGATCTACGACAAAACCTTTGTATTACAAAGGTTTTGGATATTCTGAATGAGCCTTTATAAAAAATCCAAGATTTGTAAATAACAAATCTTGGATTTTTTTTAGTTTATATAAAACTAGTTTTACTAATAAAATTACAATTCTAAAGATTTTTTTAGATTACTATCCATTAACAATTCTTCTGGATTTTCCAAAGCTTCTTTAACTGCTACAAGGAAACCTACGGATTCTTTACCATCAATAATTCTATGATCGTAAGATAAAGCCACATACATAATGGGTTGTATTACGACTTCACCTTTAACAGCCATTGGACGTTCTACAATATTGTGCATTCCTAAAATTGCCGATTGTGGAGGGTTAATTATAGGAGTAGATAACATTGATCCAAAAACACCACCATTAGTAATCGTAAAGGTACCTCCAGTCATTTCATCTACTGTAATTTGTCCATCTCTTGCACGTAGTGCCAATCGCTTTACTTCAGATTCAACTCCTCTAAAAGATAGGTTTTCTGCGTTTCTAATTACAGGCACCATTAAGCCTTTAGGACCTGATACTGCAATACTGATATCCTGAAAATCGTTAGTAATCATATAATCACCATCAATCATAGCATTTACGGCAGGATACATTTTTAAAGCACGCACACAAGCTAAAGTAAAGAAAGACATAAACCCTAAATTTACGCCATGTTTAGATTTAAAGGCTTCTTTATGTTCGGTTCTTAAATTAAATATAGGTTGCATGTTTACTTCGTTAAAAGTAGTAAGCATAGCTGTTTCATTTTTAACAGAAACTAAGCGTTCAGCTACTTTACGACGTAACATGGATAATTTTTTACGTTCTGTACCACGACTTCCACCAGAAGTAGGTGTTCCCATAGAAGGCACAGCGTTTATAGCATCAGATTTAGTTATACGACCGTCTTTTCCTGTTCCTTTTATAGAGTTAGTTTCTATGTCTTTTTCTGATAATATTTTTTTAGCAGCAGGAGATGCAGTTCCAGAAGCATAAGTTTCTTTAGTGGTTTCAGGAATAGGAGTCTTTTCTTCTTTTTTAGATTCAGCAGGAGTAGTTTTTGGAACAGTACCACCTTTAGGTTTAGCAGCATCTGTATCAATTAAACATACTACATCTCCAACAGCAACAGCATCACCTTCTTCTGCTTTTAGGGTAATAATACCGCTAGCTTCGGCAGGTAATTCTAAGGTTGCCTTATCGCTATCGACTTCTGCAATAGCTTGGTCTTTTTCTACGTAATCACCGTCTTGAACTAACCATTCTGCAATTTCAACTTCGGTAATCGATTCTCCCGGAGAGGGAACTTTCATTTCTAAAGCCATAGTACTTTATGTTTTTCCTTTTAAAGGTCTTGTTTTGTTATTATTTTCTTTGATTATTCTTAGTCTTATCAAAAACAAAATCAATTACTTGTTGATGACGACGTTTAGAGCGTGTAGAACTACCTGCTGCAGGAGCACCATATGGACGACGAGAAGCATACCTAAACGTAGTAGCTTTGTCGTAATGCATTAGCATATGTGACATGGCACCCATATTTCTTGGTTCTTCTTGTGCCCAAACAATTTCTTCGGCATTGGTGTATTTGTTAATTACAGCATTCATTTGCTCTGTTGGTAACGGGAATAATTGTTCGATACGTACTAAAGCAATATCGTTACGTTTTAATTCCTCTCTCTCTTCTAATAAATCATAGTAAAATTTACCAGTACAGAATACTATAGATTTTACATTTTCAATAGAAATTTCGGTATCGTCAATTAACATTTGAAAGCTACCAGTAGCAAATTCTTCTTTTGTAGAAAGTACTTTTGGGTGGCGTAATAAACTTTTAGGTGTAAATACAACTAAAGGTTTGCGATATTCTGCTTTCATTTGACGTCTTAATAGATGAAACAAATTAGCAGGTGTAGTAACATCGGCAACAAACATATTGTCTTTAGCACACATTTGTAAGTAACGTTCCATGCGAGCAGAAGAATGTTCTGCTCCTTGCCCTTCATAACCATGAGGTAATAACATTACTAAACCATTTTGCATTTTCCATTTATCTTCTGCAGCAGTAATATATTGGTCAATCATAATTTGGGCACCATTACTAAAGTCTCCAAATTGTGCTTCCCAAATAGTAAGTGTTTTAGGGCTGGCCATTGCGTATCCATAATCAAAGCCTACTACGCCATACTCAGACAAGAAAGAATTATAAACATAGAAATCACCTTGAGAACCTTTCAATTGATTAAGTAGTTCAATTTCTTCTTCGCTATCTTCTACTTTCACTACGGCATGGCGATGCGAGAATGTTCCACGCTCTACATCTTGACCGCTTAGGCGTACATCAAAACCTTCTTTTAATAAGGTACCATAAGCAAGCATTTCTCCCATAGCCCAATCCAGTTTGTTATCTTGAAAATACATTTTATTTCGAGCTGCTATAAGACGTTCAATTTTACGGAGGAATTTTTTGTCCTTAGGAAGTTGGGTAACTATTTCTGCAATTTCTGTAAGTCCTTTTAAATCAAAAGAGGTATCAATGGTTTCCATCATACGATCTTCCTGTACTCTTGTAAAATCGTTCCAATCACTTTCCATAAATGGCGTGATTATCGTTTTTTCTTCTTTTCGTGAACTTTCTAATTCTTGTTCAAGCTTAGCTTTGTATTCTTTTTCTAAAGTTGCTACGTACAAAGAGTCGATTATGCCTTCATTTATTAGTTTTTCAGCATAAATATCTCTCGGGTTTTTATGTTTAGAGATAGCTTTATATAATTTAGGTTGTGTAAAACGAGGTTCGTCACCTTCATTATGACCGTATTTTCGATACCCTAATAAATCAATAAAAACATCTCTTTTAAATTCCAATCTATAATCTAAAGCAAAATTCATAGCATGTACTACTGCTTCTGCGTCATCGGCATTTACATGTAATACAGGAGATAGGGTTACTTTAGCAACATCGGTACAATAGGTTGAAGAACGAGCATCTAAATAATTAGTAGTAAACCCAATTTGGTTATTTACTACTATATGTATAGTTCCTGCGGTTTTGTAGCCGTCTAAACGAGACATCTGAGTAATTTCGTAGGCAATACCTTGACCTGCAATTGCAGCATCACCATGGACAATTATAGGTAGTACTTCAGAGGTGTTTTCTTTGTGATTTCGATCTTGTTTTGCTCTAGCAATACCTTCTACTATAGCACCTACAGTTTCTAAGTGCGAAGGGTTGGGAGCTATATTCATATTTATAGTAGCACCTTTAGTACTTTTACGAACACCCGTCCATCCCATATGGTATTTTACATCTCCGTCAAAAATATCTTCGTTATAATCTTTACCGTCAAATTCACTAAAGATATCTTTAGCACTTTTACCAAAAATATTAGTTAAAGTACTTAAACGACCACGATGAGCCATTCCCATAACAAATTCTTTAACACCAAGGTCGGAAGCTCTTTCTAATAAATGATCCAATGCAGGAATTAGAGCTTCACCACCTTCTAAAGAAAAACGTTTCTGACCTACATATTTAGTGTGTAAGAAGTTCTCAAAAGAAACAGCTTCGTTTAACTTGCTTAAAATAGTTTTCTTTTCTTCGGCAGAAAAATCGGTACGATTACCATTTTTATTTAATTTGTCTTGTATCCACTGGCGTTCTTCAGGCCCCCGAATATACATATATTCTACACCTATAGATTCACAATAAATTTTTTCAAGATGTTTTACTATAGTGTCCAAACTTACAGAACCTAAACCAATAATTTTACCAGCACTAAAAATAGTGTTTAAATCGTTTTTCGATAAACCAAAAGATTCTAAAGCTAATGTAGGGCTATATCTTCTTCGTTCTCGAACAGGGTTTGTTCTAGTAAATAAATGTCCACGCGTTCGGTAGCCATCTATAAGTTGAATTACCTGAAATTCTTTGTGAACATGTTCAGGAACCACTCCAGAAGCAGTATTAACCTCGGGAGATATATCATTATTGTTTTCTAAGCCAAAATCGAAACCTTGGAAAAAAGCTCTCCAGCTAGGTTCTATACTATCGGGGCTTTGTAAATATTGTTCATATAATTCAGCAAAATAAGCTGAAGAAGCTGCGTTTAGAAACGAAAATTTATCCATTTTAATACCTTATCGGTTTTTATCTAAAATATTTACCAAATCTACGACATACAATCAGATAACCATTTAATTTTTTCATATTTATAAGGCTGTTTTATTGCTAATTTTAAAATTAAAACTGTTTTTTATGAATTTAAAAACAATTCTAATAATCGGAACTTTGGCTTTGGTTAAATATACCGCTTTTTCTTAAGTAGAAGCTACTGCTAAAAAAAACTTTTTAGAAAAATGTGATATGCAAAGGGAATATTAGTTTAGGTTTTTAGAATAAGAGCACCAATATCAAGAATAACTTCTTTGCTTATTAATTTATTAACATAGCGGTAATATAATTATATTAAATAAGATATTATTCGTATCTTTTCCTTATGAAGGATATGGATTTTAGATCAGTAGATTCGTCAAGTAGAAATGAAATACGAAAACGAGCGATTAAACAAATTAATTCAGGTGTTCAAAAAA
>CALLUJ010000054.1 GCA_938011245.1 uncultured Aquimarina sp.
GCTTAAAGCTTTTGTTTTCCAAAAAGACATACAAAAACAACTCGCATAAAAAAAGCTATCTAAATTTTACTCTAAATAGCTTTTGTTTTATTCTCGTTGTGGGTACTCGTTAAAAACGAGCACTAGCGAATCATACGAGCGTCATCAGGGATAAACAACATTCTGTACCGATCATATTTTCTAAAATAGTTAAGTTCCCTCCTAGCAACGTTCCACGACAAATCCCTACTTTGTTCAATGGATTCTTTGAAAAATTATACGTTTTAAGGTTTCCTTTTAAAGCGTTGTCTAGTTGGTATATACTTTCTTGAATAGCTGGCCAAGGTTCTTTAAAATTGATAGGCATGGCAGCGTGTAAAGATTGAAAACCCTTAGCGTGTAATTGGTTATGAAATACGGTAAAGTCGGAATAACCAATCATCCATTTCGGATATTTTTTGAGTCCTGAAAAATTAAGATCATCAATAATTCTTACCGAACCATAACCGCCACGAGCACACCAAATAGCTTTTGCCGTTTTATGATTTATGGCCCATTGCATGTCTTTTAATCGTTCTGCATCCGTACCTGCAAAATGATGGTGTTCTTTAAAAACGTGGTCGCCAATACTAACATGATAGCCTAAGTCTTCAAAAGTTTTTTTTGCTTTTAAAATAGCTTCGGGTTGTTTAATAACACCTGCCGGGGCTACCATTAAAATAGTATCTCCTTGTGTTAAAAATTCAGGTCGTATAAAGTGGCTATTTTGACTATTCATAGTAGTAATTACAAAAAATAAAAAGATCCTAATAAGGGGTTTCATATGCTGTATTTGTAACTCGAAAATAAACAATTTGTAAAACTATAAAGTAAGAATGGTAAGATTAGTTTTCTACAATGGTAAATCGCTCTTCTAATTTTTTAAAAAAGTAACTCGCATTGTAAACTCCTACCAAATTTGCTAGTTCTACTTTTTTAATATTAGGGTTTTCTTTTAACAGCTCTTTAGCTTTTAAAAACCGTGCTTCGGTAATTACTTGGTTCGGCGTTTGTCCTAACGTAAGTTTTAGTTTTCTTTGTAAAGAACTTTTAGATAATTTTAAATGTTTAGCCAATTCTTCTACACCAAAATTTTTATCATGTAAGTGGAGATCAAGCGTATTTTTTAATCTTTTTTGAAAGGCGGTTTCTTCGGCTATTAACTCAATTTTATCTTGGGTACTTAAGCTCTTTTCAAAAGACTTGGTTTCATCATAAAGAAAAATAGCTCTTTTTATAGTAAGTAACAGCTCTTCTTCTATAAAAGGTTTATGTAAATAACTATCAATTCCTAAACGAAGCATTTTTAACTTTGCTCCGTTATCAGAACGGGCAGTTAACACAATAATGGGTGTTTTATTTTTTTGTTTTTTTAGTGTTTTTACCAATATTTCACCATCCATTATAGGCATCATAAAATCAGTAACAATCAAATCAAAGGTGTTGTGTTTTAAAATTTCAAGTGCATGTTCTCCGTGTTCTGCTTCTGTTACCTCATAATTTTTTAAAACAGATTTTATGTAGTCTCTCATTAATGAATGATCTTCTACAAGCAAAATTTTGTGAGTGGATTTTTTTGTTAAAGAATGGGTGCTTTTAGGAGCTTCTAAAATGGTTGTAACGGGTAGTTTATTTTTTTGTTTTAAAGTTCCACTTTGTATAGCGGTGTATTGGTTAGGGATGGTAATGGTAAATGTTGTTTTTACATTTGGAGTACTTGTAAGTGTAATTAAAAAATCGTGTGCATCTAAAATACCTTTGGTAAAAGACAAGCCAACACCACTTCCCTGACTTTTGGTAATGTGGTTTTTTGCTTGATAAAAATGCTGGAATACTTTTGAAATATCTTCTTTAGGAATACCAATTCCGGTATCCGAAATTGTAATTTGGATATCGTTATTAGGTATTCTGCAAATTACAATTTCAAACGTTCCGTATTTAGGTGTAAACTTTAAAGAATTAACAATAATATTGTTTATGGCTTTTGAAAACAAACTAGTATCACAAGAAATTAAACAATCTTTACACTTGTCTATAATTGTAAAGCTAATTTTCTTTTGTGAAAATAACGATGAAAATTGAGCTTTGTAATCGTCAAAAAAAGAACTGATATGTATCAATTCTTTTCGCAAACTCAATTTTTTAGAATTGGTTTTACTCACATCTAAAATATCCGAAATAATGGTTTCTATTTGGTGTAGTTGAGTAGTTAAAACATGTAAATGTTTTTGATTTTGTTCTTTAGGTTTCTCAAAATTAATATTTGTGGCATGTCCTTTAATTAAGGTAAGCGGTGTTTTTATTTCGTGAGACAGATTTACAAAAAAATGCGATTTAAAATCGTTTAACTCTTTTAATTCTTTTTGTTGTCTTTCTAAAATTTCTTTGTCTTTAAGCACCTTATTTTTTTCTATATTCAATAGCTTCTCATTCTTCTCATTTAAGTTTTTAAAGAAATTTACAATACAAAATAAGCCTACAAATAGCATTAAGGCATTTAGATAACCAAAATACTGTTCTGGATAAATGTGTAGCAGCATATTAGGCACATAAAAGCCTGCGATAGATAGTACTAACAAAGCATAGTGAACATACTTATTGTCAAATAGAAAAATAGAAAATAAAGGAATAACAATGTATTGGTATTCACCATAAAACCCTTTAAAGGCATAGTTACAATGCACTAATAAATTAACAAAAAGAATAAACATAAAAATAAAACGTGCGGGTTTTACAAGATTTATTTTTTGAAAATAAATAACCGAACCATAAAAGATTGCATCCAAACCTAGTGATATTCCTTTGGCTTTATCCAAGCTCCCTGTAGCAGTATCAAAAACTAAAAAAAACACAGCGTGGAATAAGGCTATCATTGCTATTAAATTAAGCACCTTAACTCGCTTAACTTCTTTAGAAGACAATGTTTGTGACACCCCTAGGTATAATATTCTTTTTAACATAACTAAATAAAATTAGTGCTATTTAAAATAAATATAGCAACATTAAAACCTTGACATTCAAAAGTAGCTAATAATCATATGTTGAAATATTTTTTGACTCAAAATTTTAATTTTTGACCCAAATGGAAGGTTTTTGACCCAAATGGAAGATTTTTGACTCGTTTAAAACGTAGTTTGAATTTAACTTTGCAATCGCAATCAATGTTGTAAAACAATTTATTTACAACATCCTTAAAAAATAAGTTTTGGCTAAAGGTAGCCTTCGTAAACTTATTACACAGGCTACCTTTTTAATTCAAAAAAACTATTAAATATTAAACATATGAAAACCACAAAAATTTCCATTTTACTATTGGCATTAAGCCTAAATTTTGTAGCCTGCAGTTCTAGCGACGATGCTGTAGAAAATCCATCTGATACAGAACAACCAGGTGGAGAAGAGCCAGAAAATTTAATCGTAGATATTCCAGATGCAAATTTTAAAAAATTATTAGTAAATAATATAGAGATAAATACAAATGGAGATGAGGAGATTCAAAAAACAGAAGCAGCTTCATATAAAGGAGGAATTTCGTCAATATTTGAAACAGGTAGAGACATCAAAAATATTACGGGTATTGAGTATTTCACCAATATCACAGAAATATATCTAGAGGGCTATTCTTTAGAATCTGTAGACTTTTCAAAAAATACAGCATTACATTCCCTAGAGATAAGAGAAGGGTTATTAACAAGTATAGACTTATCTATGAATACAAAACTTGATTATCTGGATTTAGAAAACAATCAATTATCTTCAATAGATATTTCTAATAGTTCTCAACTAAATTCATTATATCTTGGTGGTAATAATCTAACCACAATAGATGTATCTAATAATTCTTTACTTGACGAACTTATCCTATTTGAGAATGAATTAACTACAATAGATGTATCGAGTAATATAAATCTTGAAGTCTTAAATTTAACGAATAACAAACTTTCCTCTATAAATATATCTACTAATACTAATCTAGTGTCTTTGCTTTTAAATAAGAATCAATTAATAACAATAGATGCATCTGTAAACTCTAAATTACAACGATTAAATATATCTGAAAATAAATTATTTAGTGCCTTTGTTAACAATGGAAATAACAACAACATCATTCTTTTTGATTTAACTAATAATCCTAACTTAAGCTGTATACAGGTAGATACTCCACTTCCATTTAATCTACAGAACAATACTAAATGGAAGAAGGACAATAATACACTTTTTAGTACAAACTGTAGAGACTAAATGTAGTATTAAAAAGAAGCTCGATATGATTTTTAACATCTAAAGAGTAGCATTTAGAAAAATGTAATTGATTGTAAAATCATATGGAGTTTCATATATACTAGGGAAATTAATATCAGTGTTTTTGAGCAATTTTATAGAATTAATAAATATCGGATTTTTTACATAAATTCTAAAAAAACATGCATCCCAAAATCAAGTGTAACACAATAAATTACAAGATAAAAAGCACTAAAGGCTAACATCGCATATAAAAAATAGCTTACTAAGTGTAAGACTCAAAGTTCTGCACTTTTTTATTGCTTTAGTTTTAACAATGAAAATTTAGCAAACCAACAAAACTACATTTTGACCCCAATGGAAGGTTTTCAACCCGATAGGAACATTGACAAAAATTAATTCGTACTAAAACACATCCTGTCTAGGTAGTTAAAGTTATATCATCGAGACAGCTTTTTTTAATTAAATTATTTAAATAATTATATATGAAAATTACAAAAATTTCCATTTTACTATTGGCATTAAGCCTAAATTTTGTAGCCTGCAGTTCTAGCGACGATGCTGTAGAAGAAACACCTGACATGGAACAACCAGGCGGAGAAGAGCCAGATGGAGGAAACTCTGGTAACGATGGTAACACCAACCCAGTTGGGAGCACTGTTTCTTTGGTAGGAATTAATAGATCTATTCATAACACTATTAAAGATGCATCTGGAACAACAATTAGTCATCAACATATATTAGATAAAGGTCCTTTTGATTTTAAAATAACAGGGGATAACAGTGCTTATAATTACGAACTAAAATTAACAGGAAAAGTTTTAAAAGAAACCTATAATGTTCCATTAAAAAAAGTTGCGGGTTCTGGTGCTAATGCTCGAATTTACAACCCTGTTTTAGAAATATTTATGGAGCCAGACGAATATAATGTTCAATTATTAGAAAAAGAAACTGACAAATTGTTTACAATTAACGGGCTTTTTAATTTACCCTATACCATTATAAATAATGATGCAAATTATAATGGAGGTGAAATGCAAATAATTAACGAAACATCTTCTACCGGTGGTTTTACTTTTGAAGAGCTTAGCACTTTAAACTTAAATGCAAACGGTCGTTTTAAGGTAAGAAACATTTCTCAAAAATTAGGAGATAGAGTACAATTAGAGATTTATAAACTAGATGGTACATTGTTACAATCTCTACAAACAGTAAGTGTGTCTAAAGGCCTTTCTGAAATTTTATTTTATGAATTTTCAAAATCTAATATTGCAACAATTAATACAACAGGGGACTACTTGTTTAGATTGGTAGAACAACCCAATAATATAGTTCCTGATTTACTTTTAAAAAGAACAGAACTTAAAAAAATAAATGTAATCGCAAGATCAGGTAAATAATTGTACATCTTTTAAAAAATAGAAAACCACGGTTTTAGCCAACTAAAAGGTTTTCAACCCGATAGGAACATTGACAAAAATTAATTCGTACTAAAACACATCCTGTCTAAGTAGTTAAAGTTATATAATCGAGACAGCTTTTTTTAATTAAACCATTTAAATAATTATATATGAAAATTACAAAAATTTCCATTTTACTATTGGCATTAAGCCTAAATTTTGTAGCCTGCAGTTCTAGCGACGATGCTGTAGAAGAAACACCTGACATGGAACAACCAGGTGGAGATCAATCAGGTGGAGGACAATCAGACGGAGATCAATCAACTGGAGATCAATCAGACACTTCAATTCCTCAAAAAGATTTTATAACAAAAGTAACAAGAAATACAGACAATATACCTGTAATTTCTTTTTCTGAGATTGATAATATTCCTGTAAGTAAA
>CALLUJ010000055.1 GCA_938011245.1 uncultured Aquimarina sp.
ACGACTAAAAACACAAACCTAAAAGTTAGTTATTTGATTATTAATACATTATATATGTATATCGAAAATGATATAGTTACATACTATAATTTAAAGAGAAGCGTAAAAGAGTTTAATTTATAGAACTTCTTTTAGTGCCAAGCATTAGAAAACGAACCCTTTAAGGCAAATATTATAGTGTGGTATTGACACAATATTCTTCTTTTTTGAAAGTGAGGAAAGAGCATTTTATACCTTATCCAATGCTTGTTCTATATCAGCAATTATATCATCAATATGTTCTAGGCCAAGAGAACAACGAACTGTTCCAGGGTAAATGCCTACAGCTTCTTTATCGTCATCGGCCAATTTGGCGTGAGTGGTAGAGGCGGGGTGTGTTACAATGGTTCTGGAATCTCCAAGGTTAGCCGAAAGAGAGCATAGCTCTATGTTATCAAAAAAGGTTTTTCCACCTTCCACACCATTAACTACCTCAAAACAGACAATAGTACCGCCTAGCCTCATTTGTTTTTTTGCAACTTTGTATTGAGGGTGCGATTTCAAGAAAGGGTATTTTACCCATTTTACTTTAGGGTGAGCCTCTAAAAACTCGGCTAACTTTAAGGCATTATCACATTGTTTATCGGCTCTAACAGCAAGGGTTTCTAAACTTTTAGAGAGTATCCAGGCGTTAAAAGGAGACATAGAGGGACCTGTTAGCCTAGAAAATAAGTAGACTTCTCTAATAAGCTCCTTACTACCTACGGTAACACCACCTAATACACGCCCTTGACCATCAATTAGTTTGGTGGCAGAGTGGATAACCAAATCGGCACCAAATTGAATAGGATTTTGTAAATATGGAGTGGCAAAACAATTATCTACAATAAATAAGATGTTATGTTTTTTAGCTATTTGGGACAAATATTCCATATCTAATACGTCTACTCCTGGGTTTGTAGGGGTTTCGCAATAGATAAATTTGGTATTGGGTTGTATTAAACTCTCTACAGTTTCTATACTATCTACACCAAAATAACTAGTTTCTATATTCCACTTAGGAAAATACTTAGTAAATAAACCATGTGTTGCTCCAAAAACAGAACGAGCAGAAACAATGTGGTCTCCAGCATTTAACAAAGCGGCAAAAGTAGAATACACCGCAGCCATACCCGACGAAAAGGCAAAACCAGCTTCGGCACCCTCTAATTTACACATTTTGGAGATAAACTCGTTAGTATTAGGGTTGCTGTATCTGCTGTATAAATCACGCTGTTTTTCTTCGGCAAAAGAGGCACGCATTTCTTCAGCATCGTCAAAGACAAAACCAGAAGTTAAATATAAAGGCACAGAGTGCTCTTTGTTTTTGGTACGATCCCATTGATCTCTAATAGCAATAGTTTCAAAGTGTTTGTTTTCTTTATTCATTTTCTACGACTTCTCCATTAACTACTACACTGTACGTTACGGTAGCTGTTGGTTCTAAAGTTTTAGAAACCGAACAATATTTTTCAAAAGAAAGCGCTGCTGCTTTCAATGCCTTTTTTGGTTTTACATCTCCTTCAATATAAATAGTAGCGTGTATTTTAGAAAAAGGTTTGGCTTCTCCTAGCTCTTTACGTTCTCCTTCTACATCCATTTTGTACGAAGTAATTTCTTGACGCTGCTTTTGTAAAATTCCTATTAAATCAATACCGCTACAACCAGCAACCCCCATTAGTAATAATTCCATTGGGCTGGCTCCTAAATCGTCTCCACCTTGGATTTTACGTTTGTCTAAATCCACTACATAACCACGGTCATTTTTAACTTGAAAATGAAAATTGTCGTTTACTCGGTCTAAAGTTACTTTCATACTTACTAATAAAAGCGATTAAAATTCTATGAGTTACAAATTTCGTGAAAAAATAGGATTAATAATAGTTTTAGATTTAATTGTTTGTTGATGAGGATGAATTAAGAGCTTTTTAACAAGAGATTACAAAATCAATAAGATTTATTTCTTAATTGTGTGATGTTATGAGATTACTGTTGTTTTTTAGTTAAAAATAGTGAGCATTAAGGAGAAAACAATTGTTATATTTTTTAGCAATTTTCATGACACCCAAGTATTTTTAAAGGAGACAAATTATAACAGATACATTTTAATTATGATTTTTTTATTTCGTCGAAATTAGTTGAAAAAAATGTGATTTAAAAGTGGAGAATAATGTCAATGAAGTAGGGAATAAGTAATTGTATGTTATTTTTTAAGTGGCAGTAGTGTGTTAATATATAAGAGCAATATTTATTTCTGTATGATTATTTTTTTGAAAAAAGAATAGGGGGAGATATGTTTTAAATTGTCTTTAGTATATACAATATTGTATATAATTAAAAACATTTATTATGAGAGAAGGAGAAGAAGTAGATTATCAAGGGAAAACGTATAAATTTAAAAGGTATGCTAGTGATCAGGGGCATGCATATATAAAACGAAGTGGCCATGAAGAAAAAAAAGTAAGGGTTAGCTCGCTTACCCCAACGGCTGGTTACCGTAATACCCAGATGGAGAGAACGAATTACCCATCTGGAACCCAATTCACTAAGGTTCACGAGAGGGGCCGTTCAAGCGCAAGTCGATCTAGTAAACATGCCAATAGAGGAGACAATAGTAATCCTCGAAACACTCCAGGGGTATACTTTATGCACGGAAGTGATTCCAAAGCTGTAGAGAACTCAATGGGATATGCGCCTGATTACAATAATCCTAGGGTTAGTAAATATCAAAGTCAACGAGCAATGTCAGGGTATAGTGCCCCTGCATATGATGGTGCTTCTACTTCTGAAAGAGAAGTTGCTTTCCCACCTGATAGTATCGGACGAGGTGATTTGCGAAGACTGGAAACTCATAAGGTAAAACTTGATAGATATAACATGCCTACTGGTGTAGGAAGCCCTAGTGGGAGTACTCCACAATCCAGTAGAAGTACCAGTAGAGGTACCAGTAGTCGCGGTAGTAATAGTAGTAGTGATGGTACAGAAAATAATAATAGACATCGTCGTCGTAGTCATCGTCGTTAGAAGGTGCAGAAAGAAAAGTAGGAACTCAAATATACAGGATAGGTTATCTTTAATGTTAAAAAAAGACAACCTATCCTGTATATTTCAAAAAAAGAGTTTTATTATTTATGACTTGGATCTACCATTTAAAAATTTAATAAATCTAATTGAGAGAAACATATAATTATAATTAGATAACCTACCCATATAAGAAAATGAACTATATTTGCATGCAATTAAATCCTTAGTTGCCATGAAAGCACACGAATCGAAAATCGTTGGAGAAGGTTTAACCTACGACGATGTTTTATTAGTTCCAGCATACTCTCAAATTTTACCTCGAGAGGTCAGTATCAAAACTAAATTTACCCGTAATATAACCATTAATGCTCCAATAATTTCTGCAGCAATGGATACGGTAACCGAATCTAGTATGGCAATAGCTATGGCTAGGGAAGGAGGAATAGGAGTGCTTCATAAAAATATGACGATAGAGCAACAAGCTACTGAAGTACGCCGTGTAAAACGTGCAGAAAGTGGAATGATTATAGATCCAGTAACCTTGCCTTTAGATGCCGTTATTGGAGATGCTAAATCGGCAATGCGTGAATATAGTATTGGAGGGATTCCAATAGTGGATGCTAACAAGAAATTAGTTGGTATTGTTACGAATAGGGATTTACGTTTTGAAAAGGAGTTGTCCAGGCCCGTAGCCGAAGTTATGACTACAGAAAACTTAGTTACGGTTGCAGAAGGAACGAGTTTACAAGAAGCGGAAGTAATTCTTCAGAATAATAAAATAGAAAAACTACCGGTAGTTTCTGACGATTATACGTTAGTAGGATTAATTACATTTAGAGATATTACTAAGTTAACACAGAAGCCTAATGCAAATAAAGATCAATATGGTCGTTTGCGTGTGGCAGCGGCTTTAGGAGTTACTGTCGATGCGGTAGATAGAGCAAAAGCTTTAGTAGAATGTGGTGTAGATGCCGTAATTATAGATACCGCCCATGGGCATACTAAAGGAGTGGTAGATGTGCTTAAAAAGGTAAAAGAAGCGTTTCCAAACTTAGATGTTGTAGTAGGAAATATTGCTACGGCAGAAGCAGCAAAATATTTAGTAGATGCAGGGGCAGATGCGGTTAAAGTAGGGATAGGGCCAGGTTCTATTTGTACAACGCGTGTAGTGGCAGGAGTTGGTTTCCCTCAGTTTTCGGCGGTGTTAGAAGTAGCAGCAGCAATTAAAGGAACCGGGGTTCCTGTAATAGCCGATGGAGGAATTCGTTATACTGGAGATATTCCTAAAGCAATAGCAGCAGGTGCAGATACGGTAATGTTAGGGTCTCTATTAGCAGGAACTAAAGAGTCGCCAGGAGAAACCATTATTTACGAAGGAAGAAAATTTAAATCCTACCGAGGTATGGGATCGGTAGAAGCAATGAAAAAAGGATCGAAAGATCGTTATTTTCAAGATGTGGAAGATGATATTAAAAAATTAGTTCCAGAAGGAATTGTAGGCCGTGTGGCTTATAAAGGAGAATTAAACGAGAGTATTCATCAATTTGTAGGAGGTTTACGTGCCGGAATGGGATATTGTGGTGCAGATTCCATTGAGAAGTTAAAAGAAACTGGAAAATTTGTGAAAATTACGGCTAGTGGTATTAATGAAAGTCACCCACACGATGTAACAATTACAAAAGAAGCACCCAATTATTCACGCTAATAATTGGAGAAATATAAATAAAAAGAGGTTAACTATTTTTAGTTAGCCTCTTTTTATTTTGAAACCCTTAAAAACAAATATAGCACTCTTAAACGAATGCTTATATTTGTGCATTAATAGTATATTTATGAATACCATAGTTAAAAATACATTTCAATTTTTGTGGCCCTATATTTTAGGATTATTAATTATTAGGCTGGGAATAGATGTAATAATTAAACAATTTGTACCAACCCTCTCAGGGGCTAGTTTAGGGCAAGGAATATCATTAGTGGTAGAGTTGTTGTTTTTGTTTTTAACTATAAACAATTACAAGAAATTTAAAAACAATGGTAGCCTTATGTTTTCCGAAGGGATTAAAATAGGCATGGGTTTAATCTTAGTATTTGGAATATTGTTTTCTATTTACGTAGTCTTACATGGTTTTTATATAGATCCCCAGTATCAAGAAAATATAGCTAGAGAATTTGCAGAAAAGGCAGGGCAAGAATATAAAAAAGCAGCAAATAATATGGCTTTTATTGGTTTAGCAAGCTCTATTATTCGTTATGTATTTATAGGTGCATTTGGTTCTATAATATGTTCTGCCATTCTTAAAACAGAAAAATAAATGAAAGACGTATCGATAGTTATTCCTTTGCTTAACGAAGCAGAATCGTTAGCAGAACTGCATCAATGGATTAAAAAAGTGATGCAAAAGGAACAACTGTCTTACGAACTTATTTTTGTGGACGATGGAAGTAAAGATGCTTCCTGGCAAATAATTATTGATTTGCAGACAGAGGATAAAAACGTAAAAGCTATTCGTTTTTTGCGTAATTATGGGAAATCTCAGGCACTACACGCAGGTTTTGAAAAAGCAAATGCCAAGGTAGTGTTTACTATGGATGCCGATTTGCAAGACAACCCTGAAGAAATTCCACAATTATTTAAAATGATTGTGGAAGAAAAATACGATTTGGTTTCGGGTTGGAAAAAGAAACGTTATGATTCGGTACTCTCTAAAAATATTCCTTCAAAGCTATTTAATGCTGCTGCCAGAGCGACTTCTGGAGTTAAGCTTCACGATTTTAATTGCGGTTTAAAAGCATACAAATTAGAAGTAGTTAAACATATTAATGTTTATGGCGAAATGCATAGGTATATCCCTGTACTGGCAAAAAATGAAGGCTTTCTTAAAATAGGAGAAAAAATAGTGCAACACCAAGCTAGGAAATATGGCGAAACCAAATTTGGAATAAACCGGTTTACCAATGGTTTTTTAGATTTAATTACCATTTGGTTTATCTCTAAATTTGGCAAAAGACCCATGCATTTTTTTGGACTTATAGGAACTTTATTATTTCTAGTAGGTTTTTCTTTAGCATTTTATTTAGGAGTTGATAAGCTGTTTTTGAATACCCAAGGAAGGCTAATTACCCAACGCCCCCAGTTTTATTTAGCTTTAACGGTAATGGTTTTAGGAACTCAATGTTTTTTAGCAGGTTTTTTAGGAGAAATTTTTATGAAAAACAAATCTCAAAAGAGTAAAAATTATAAGATATTAGAAATACTTTAAGAGGATTATGAATTCCTTAAGAATTAGTATTTTTGTATTTCAACTATTATTTACATTATGAGCACACTTTCATCAGAAATTCAAGAACGAATTAACGAATGGTTATCTCCTGTTTTTGATTCCAAAACTCAACAACAAATTAAGACCCTGTTAACTTCGAATATAGAAGAAGCAGAGGAATCTTTTTATAAAGATTTAGAGTTTGGGACAGGTGGAATGCGAGGAATAATGGGTGTGGGTACTAACAGGATTAACAAATACACATTAGGGAAAAGTACTCAAGGTTTAAGTACTTACCTAAATGCTACTTTTGCAGGAGAACAAATAAGTACGGTAATTGCTTACGATTGCAGGAATAATAGTGATACACTAGCAAAAACTGTAGCCGAAATTTTTGCAGCAAATGGCATTAAAGTATATCTGTTTTCTAGTTTGCGTACCACCCCAGAATTATCTTTTGCGGTTCGTTATTTAAATTGTCAATGTGGTATTGTGCTAACAGCAAGTCACAACCCTCCAGAGTATAATGGTTATAAAGTATATTGGCAAGATGGCGGGCAATTAGTACCACCAGAAGATGAAGAAATAGTAAACCTTATAGCAAAGACAAAGTATGAAGATATTAAGTTTGAAGGAAATTCAAAATTAATAGAATTTATAGACGAAAAAGTGGATATCCCATTTGAAAAAGCATCTGTAGAAAACGGAAGTGGATTAGTGTCGCAAGAAGCTAAAGATGCGTTAACTATTGTTTTTACGTCCTTGCACGGAACCTCTATAAAATCGATTCCGCCAGTATTAGAAAAAGCAGGATATAAAAATGTACATATTGTAGCAGAACAAGCAGAACCCAATGGAAATTTCCCAACCGTAAAATCTCCTAACCCCGAAGAGCCAGAAGCTTTAGAAATGGCAATAGCTCTAGCAAATAAAGTAGAGGCAGATATATTAATTGGTACAGATCCAGATTGTGACCGATTAGGAATTGCTGTTAGAGATAATAATAATCAAATGACATTGCTTAATGGTAATCAAACCATGGTAGTAATGGTAGATTTTTTATTGCAACAAATTAAGGAAGGAAAAGGTTTTGAAGGGAATGAGTTTATAGCATCTACCATTGTATCTACACCAATGCTACGTACTATGGCTAATTCCTATGGAGTAACTTATAAAGAAGTACTTACAGGTTTTAAATGGATTGCAAAATTGGTTCACGATTTTAAAGATTTAAAATTTGTTGGTGGAGGCGAAGAAAGCTACGGGTTTATGGTAGGCGATTTTGTTAGGGATAAAGATGCTGTTACAAGTACTTTGTTAGCATGTGAAATTGCAGCTTATGCTAAAGTAAATGGCACTTCTTTTTTCAAAATGTTACAAGGTTTATATGTAAAGCACGGATTTTTTAAAGAAAAATTAGTCTCTTTGGTTAAGAAAGGAATTTCTGGAGCTGAAGAAATTAAAAATCTAATGATTCAATTAAGAAAAAATCCAATGGAAACCATAGGCGGTTCTAAAGTGGTTTGCATTGAAGATTACCAGTCTAGTGAGTTAATTAATTTACAAAATGATAAAGTAATTTATACGATTGACTTACCAAAATCTAATGTATTAATTTACTATACAGAAGATGGAACTAAAGTAGCGGCGAGACCAAGTGGAACAGAACCAAAAATTAAGTTTTATATTAGTGTACAGGCAGATGTGGAAAATTTGGAAGCACTATCGGTAACAGAAAATCAATTAAATCAAAAAGTAGAAGTTATTTTGAAAGAATTGAATCTTTAAAAAAGGTGGATTCAAGTCATAAATGCAACATTAGAAGAGAAATTCAATAAATTTCTCTTCTAATGTTAAAAAATTATATCTTTTCCTAGGTTTACTATTTAATTTTTTTTCGACTTTTTTTACAGCTAAAGAGTCGATATTATTAATGTTAAATTTTTTGGGGAATATTGGCTAACTAATCTATTTAAATTTCCATCAACTCTTCCTTGTTAGTTATGATACGGTTTAGCAAAGAAGAAGTTAATATTGAGTTATTCCGCTATCATTCTATGATTAGCGAATTTTTTTCCATTATTAGAGAATAGTGAGTATAAAAGATTTTAATAATTCTATAGTTTTAATTTCTTTATTTTTCAAGATAATCTATTTTAAGCATTTTTATAGCCATATCACCTATGGTTAATAAAACCCTCGTATTTACAAGGGATTACGCATTTTCTGAATACGCCTAGAAAAAAACGAGTACATCTAAGCTAGATGTACTCGTTTTATATTCAATATAAAAATTGTATTAGAAACAATATTTTTTTTCAGCAGTTACTTTATCTGCAATAGTATTTCTTAACGCTACAATATTAGGCATGTTTTGATATTTAGTGAAGCGTTTAAGTCCCATAAGCATCATACGTTGTTCGTCGCCTTCGGCAAAACTAGCAATCCCTTCTTTAGCTTTAGAGGTAATGTCCTCTATAGCGTTGAATAGGTATAATTGGGTCATGGCTATTTGTGCTTCTTGTTCGTTAACACTAGTGCGTTTAATATTTTTTTCAGTTCTTAAAATAGCAGATTCTACCATATAAATTTCGATAAGAATATCGCTTGCAGTTAGTAATAACTGTTGGTGTTCTTCTAATTGAGGACCGTATTTTTGAACAGCACTACCAGCAACCATTAAAAAAACCTTTTTTAAATTTTTTAGAATTGCTTTTTCTTCTGAAAGTGGGGCAGAAAAATCTGGTGTTTCGAATGAAGGAATCCCTGTAAGCTCGTCAGCAACCGCCATGGCAGGTCCCAATAAATCTACATGACCTTTCATTGCTTTTTTAACCAACATACCTACACTTAGCATACGGTTAATTTCGTTAGTTCCTTCGTAAATACGAGAAATACGAGCATCTCTCCAAGCTGATTCCATAGGTGTATCGGCAGAGAATCCCATACCGCCATAAATTTGAATTCCTTCGTCTGTACAGTTTTGAGCATCTTCGGAAACGGCTACTTTTAAAATAGAACATTCAATGGCGTATTCTTCAACTCCTTTTAATTCGGCTTCCTGGTGTGTGTTTCCTTCTGCCATTCGAATAGCGATACGGTCTTCAATATTTTTAGCAGCTCTATAAGAAGCCGATTCGTCTACATAAGTATTGGTTACCATTTCAGCAATTTTTTTGCGGATAGCTCCAAATTCAATAATAGGAGTTTTAAATTGAATACGTTCTGCGGCATAACCTACAGCACTATTAATTACACGACGTTGCGCATCTAAACAGGCAGCAGCTAATTTAATACGTCCAACGTTTAAAGCATTCATAGCAATTTTGAATCCTTCGCCACGACCCGCTAACATGTTTTCGGCAGGAACTTTAGTGTTATTAAAGAATACTTGACGCGTAGAAGAAGAGTGAATTCCTAATTTATGTTCTTCGTCTCCCATAGTAATGCCATTACTAGGGTCGTTTTCTACAATAAATCCAGTTATATTTTTATCGTCTTCAATACGAGCAAAAACAATCATTACATTACAAAAACCAGCATTTGAAATCCACATTTTTTGACCAGAGATACTGTAGGTTTTCCCATCGTCACTTAATATTGCTTTTGTTTTTCCGCTATTAGCATCTGATCCAGCACCAGGCTCTGTTAAGCAATAAGCTCCAAACCACTCTCCGGCAGCTAATTTTGGTACGTATTTATTACGTTGTTCTTCAGTTCCGTATAATGTAATAGGCATGGTTCCTATACCTGTATGTGCTCCAAAGGCAGTAGCCAAAGATCCTGTTGCTCCAGAAATATAGTCACATACCAACATGGTAGAAACAAATCCCATTCCTAAACCATCAAACTTTTCGGGTACGGCTACGCCTAAAAAACCAAGCTCTCCAGCTTTACGCATTACCTCTTCGGTAAGCGCATAATCTTTTTTTTCAAATCGTTCTTTATGAGGCCATATTTCACGATCTACAAATTCTTGTACAGCTTCTTTCATCATGTTTTGTTCCTCCGAAAAATCTTCAGGAGTAAATACATCGTCGCAACTTGTTTCTTTTACAAGGAATTGCCCTCCTCTTAATATGTCTTTGTTTTCTGTTTTCATACCTTATTTTTTATAATTCAAGAATCAAGAGACAGGAATCAGGATTTAACCACCAAACTATCTATGAAATTTGAAATCTTTTTTTGAATAATATTTATTTGTTTTTCTAATTCTAAAAATTTTTCTTTTGAAATAAATTTTTGTCTAAAACAGACATTTAATTGTGTTTCCCATTCAAAAGAAGAACCTAAACTTATTTCTAAAAATTGTATAAAATGTTTGTTTGTCCTTTTGCTTGTACCTTCAGAAATACTTGAGGCTATTGAAACGGAACATCTATTCATTTGAGATCTTAATCCATATTTTTCATAATTAGGTAGTATTTTTGTAAAAGCATAATTTTTATCAATTAAATTCATAGCTTCTTGCCAAATTTGTAATTTTTTAAAATTATGTCTTTTCATAAAGTCCTGTTTCTTGGTTCAAAATAGTCTTTAGTCTGGTTTATGATAAAAACTCAAATATTCCACAAGCACCTTGTCCTGTTCCTACGCACATAGTAACGGCACCGTATTTGCCTTGCATTTTTTGCTTACGCATTTCGTCAAATAATTGTACCGAAAGTTTAGCTCCAGTACAGCCTAATGGGTGGCCTAAGGCTATGGCTCCACCGTTTACATTAACAATATCTTTATTTAATCCAAGTTCTCTAATTACAGCTAGAGACTGAGAGGCAAAGGCTTCATTCAATTCAATAAGTGATAAGTCGTCTTGTTTTAAACCAGCTTGTTTTAAAGCTTTAGGAATAGCTTTTACAGGCCCTATACCCATAATACGAGGTTCTACACCTGCTGCTGCATAATTTACTAAACGGGCAATAGGCTCTAGGTTTAATTCTTTTACCATATCTTCACTCATTACCATTACAAAAGCAGCCCCGTCGCTCATTTGTGAAGAATTTCCAGCGGTAACACTTCCTCCCGCTGCAAATACAGGGCGTAGTTTGGCAAGAACTTTAAGGTTTGTTCCTGCACGTGGACCTTCGTCTTTGGTAACGATGTATTTTTTTATAGCTTTTTTGCCAGAGGCATCTAGGTACGTTTCTTCTACCTCAATAGGTACAATTTGATCTTGAAAGCGATTTTCGGCTTGTGCTTTTAAGGCTTTCATGTGCGAATTATAGGCAAATTCATCTTGATCTTCTCTAGAGACTTTGAATTGATTTGCTACAGCTTCGGCAGTATTTCCCATTCCCCAGTAATAATCTTCATTACCTGCTTGAGCAATGTCGTAATTAAGTTCGGGTTTATTTCCTGTCATGGGTACCGAGCTCATGCTTTCCGCACCTCCTGCAATAATGCAGTCGGCCATGCCAGCTTGAATTTTTGCTGTAGCAATTCCTATAGTTTCTATTCCAGAAGAACAAAAACGATTAACTGTTACTCCAGGTACATCTACGATGTTTAATCCCATTAGCGAGATTAAACGCGCCATATTAAGCCCTTGTGAGCCTTCGGGCATGGCATTACCTACAATTACATCATCTATACGCTTTTTGTCTAGTTGAGGTAATTCTTTCATCATGTGTTGAATAGTTTCTGCGGCTAATTCATCACTTCTTTTAAAACGGAACACACCTTTGGGAGCTTTCCCAACAGCGGTTCGATATGCTTTTACGATATATGCTTGTTTCATTTTTTGGCTTTTGACTTTAATTATCAATTACTTAAATAATCGAATTCTTACGAATAATAGCTAAGAGTTAATAATCATTAATTACGTAATGGCTTTCCCTTTTTTAGCATATGCTCTATGCGCTCTAGCGTTTTACGTTCGGTGCATAGACTTAAAAACGCTTCTCGTTCCAAATTCAGTAAGTATTGTTCGGTAACTAGAGTAGGTTCTGACAAATCTCCTCCTGCCATTACGTAGGCAAGTTTATTTGCTATTTTTTTATCGTGTTCGCTTATATAATTACTTGCTTCCATAGAGTCTGTTCCTACTAAGAACATTCCTAAAGCTTGTTTTCCTAGGACTTTCACGTCTTTTCGTTTAGCAGGTTGGGTATAGCCTTGTTCTGCCATAAGTTTGGCATGTGCTTTGGCAATACCTATTTGTCTATCCTTATTAACTATTACAATATCTTTCCCTTTTTGAAGAATATTAGTGTCGTAAGCTTCGTATGCAGAAGTTGATACTTTAGCCATTCCTATAGTAAGGAAGTGTTCTTGTAGTACATTTAATTCTACATCTCCTTTAGAAAATGTATCACTTGCACGAAGAGCCATTTCTTTGGAACCACCACCTCCAGGAATTACTCCAACACCAAATTCTACTAAACCAATATAAGTTTCTGCTGCAGCTACTACTTTATCGGCATGTAATGAAAGTTCACAACCTCCACCTAATGTCATTCCATGCGGAGCAGCAATAGTTGGAATAGAGGAATATCGCATACGCATCATAGTATCTTGAAAATATTTGACAGCCATGTTTAATTCATCATATTCTTGTTCTACAGCCATCATAAAAATCATTCCAATGTTTGCTCCTACAGAAAAGTTAGCAGCTTGATTTCCTACAACTAAGCCTTGAAAGTCTTTTTCTGCAATGTCAATGGCTTTGTTTAGTCCAGCTAAAACATCGCCACCAATAGTATTCATTTTAGATTGAAATTCAACATTTAAAATTCCATCACCTAAATCTTCTACAACAACACCACTGTTTTTATAAACTTCATTAGACTTTCGAATATTATCGAGAATAATGAAAGAATCCTGCCCAGGTATTTTGATTTGAGATTTTGAAGTAATGTCATAATGGTATGTAGCGCCTTCTTTTACTGTGTAAAAAGAATCTGAAGACATTTCGGTAATCCAAGAAGCAACCTCTAGACCTTCCTCTTTAATAAAATCTAATCCTTTTTGAAGACCAATAGCATCCCAAATTTGAAAAGGTCCGTGTTCCCATCCAAAACCAGCTTTCATAGCATCGTCTATTTTGTATAAGGCATCTGTAATTTCGGGAATTCTAAAAGAGACATAAGAGAATAATGCAGCAAAGCTTTTACGGTAAAAAGCACCTGCTTTGTCTTTGCCGCCAACTAAAATAGGAAAACGATCAATTACTTTGTCTATTGTTTTGGTAAGTTGTAGTGTGGCAAAATTAGCTTTTTTGCTAATTCTATATTCTAAAGTATTTAGATCTAGCGAAAGAATTTCTGTTTTCCCTTCAGCATTTTTGGTTTTTTTATAAAAACCTTGTCCTGTTTTACTACCTAACCATTTGTTGTCCATCATGGTTTGGATAAAGCTAGGTAATGAAAACAATTTGTGTCGCTCGTCTTTAGGGCAGTTTTCGGAAATACCATTGGCAACATGGACCAAAGTGTCTAAACCTACTACATCTACGGTACGAAAGGTGGCAGATTTTGGTCTGCCAATTACAGGACCCGTTAATTTGTCTACCTCCTCTATGGTTAAATCTAAATCTTTAACGGCATGAAATAAACTTTGAATGCTAAAAATTCCAATTCTATTACCTATAAAAGCAGGGGTATCTTTAGCTACTACCGATGTTTTTCCTAAAAATTTACTTCCGTATTCATTTAAGAAATCTAAAACTTCAGTATCGGTTTTAGGTCCAGGGATAATTTCAAAAAGTTTTAAGTAACGTGCTGGGTTAAAAAAATGAGTCCCACAAAAATGCTTTTGAAAATCTTCGCTACGACCTTCACTCATAAATTTAATTGGAATTCCAGAAGTGTTACTGGTAATTAATGTTCCTGTAGAGCGATGAGTATCTAATTTTTCAAAAACAGATTTTTTAATATCTAATCGTTCTACAACAACTTCAATAATCCAATCTACATCTTTTACTTTAGCAATGTCGTCGTCTAAATTACCTGTAGTAATTAGGTTTGCAAACTTGCTATTATAAATAGGGGAGGGTTTCGATTTTAAAGAAGCTGTTAATGCGTCGTTTACCAATCGGTTACGTACTATTTTGTCTTCAAGGCTAAGACCCTGTTTTTTTTCCTTTTCATTTAGTTCTCTTGGAATAATATCTAAGAGTAATACTTCCACCCCAATATTGGCAAAATGGCAAGCAATTCCAGAACCCATAATTCCAGAACCGATGACGGCAACTTTGTTGATTGTTCTTTTCATTTGCGGTTGTGATTTAAGTTATTTTATTTGTTTTTTATACACCGATTTGTTAGCTACAATTTCGTTAATGCTATGCAGTACATCAATGAAGATATCTAACTTTATTTTACTTATATTTTCTTTAACAGCGTTATCAAATTTGAATACCACTTCTTTAGAGAAATCTCGCATTTCTAATCCAAAAGGGGTTAAACAAATTAAGACACTACGTCCATCGTTAGGGTTTTTTTTTCGAGTAATTAAGTTTTTTGCCTCCATAGTTTTTAGTGTTCTAGAGAGACTGGTGGCTTCCATTCCCATTTTAGGTCCTAGAGCCGTAGAAGGAGTACCATTTTCGGGATCTATATTTAATAATATAAATCCAGTAGCCATAGAACTTCCTTTTTTTCCAGCTTCTTCGTTATACATTTTAGCAATTGCCATCCAAGTAGATCGAAGTAAATAGTCTAGAGTTAATTCTTTCATTAATTATATCGTTTTAGTAAATATAATAAAAAATACTATGCATGCATAGTATTTTTGAAAAAATAATTTCTTTGTGTTAAGATAGTGATTTTTAGATAGAAAAGGAAGGTGTTATCTTAATTTAGGGAATTTAGAAGGAGAACTCTCGTTCATAATAGAATATGCTTTTTCAAAAATGTCGTCAATAGAAGGTTTACTAAAGTAATCTCCGTCACTTCCATAAGCGGGTCTGTGAGGTTGAGCGCTTAAGGTTTGAGGTGCACTATCTAAGTATTGAAAGATGTTTTGTGTGTCAATTATTTGTTGTAAAATATAGCCAGTAGCTCCTCCAGGCATGTCTTCGTCAATAATTAGGATTCGGCTAGTTTTGGAAACACTTTTTGCTATTTTGTGGTCTAAATCGAAAGGAAGTAACGATTGAATGTCGATAATTTCTGCATTAATACCTACAATTAGTAGTTCTCTAGCGGCTTCTTCAACTAATTTTAAGGTTGATCCATAGGATACTAGTGTAATGTCTTTACCTTCTTTAATTACTTCTGCGTATCCTATAGGGGTACAAAATTCGCCTAAGTTATTAGGGAGTTTTTCTTTTAGGCGATAACCATTAAGGTTTTCTATAATTAAACCAGGGTCGTCTCCTTTTAGTAAAGTGTTGTAAAAACCAGCAGCTTTAGTCATGTTTCTAGGTACTAGTATATGAACTCCTCTAAGCAGTCCTATAAGTGCACTCATTGGAGAACCAGAATGCCAAATTCCTTCTAAACGATGTCCTCGAGTACGGATTATAAGAGGTGCTTTTTGTTTATTAAAAGTACGGTAGCGTAAGCATGCTAAATCGTCGCTTAGAGTGCTAATACAGTATAAAATATAATCTAAATATTGAATTTCAGCAATAGGGCGTAAGCCACGCTGTGCCATCCCAATACCTTGTCCTATAATTGTAGCTTCTCGAATCCCAGTATCGCATACTCTGGTTTCTCCGTACTTTTCTTGTAAACCTTCTAGGCCTTGGTTTACATCTCCTATTTTTCCAGTGTCTTCTCCAAAAATTAATGTTTCTGGGTAGTTTGCAAAAATGCGATCGAAGTTATCTCTTAAAACTACTCTTCCGTCTACAATTGGTGCATCAGTATCATAGGTTGGGAGTATTTCTTCTATAGCACTAATTATATTGTTGTCTTCGTTATAAACATGAGAACTAAATTTGGGTTGTATTTTTGCTTGATAATCGTTAATCCAGTTAACGAGTTTGTTTTTTTCTAAAAAGTTTTCATGATTAATATATCGTAATATCTTTCTGCCTGTTTCTAATATATCTTTACGTAGCGGCTCGGTTTTGGATTCTAAATCGTCTACAATAGCTTTAATAAATACACTTTGCGTGCTTTTTGAAATTACGGGTTTGTAAATTTTTAAAGCATCGAGTTGCTCGTTAATTATTACCGAAATAAATTGTTTCCAAGAAGCATTTTTAATGGTACGAATCTCTGTTTTTATTTCTTTTTCAATATTACGCAGTTCGTCTGCTGTGGCAATAGAATTGTCTAAAATAAATTGTTTAAACTTTTTATTGCAGTCGTTTTCTCGTTCCCATTGTAAGCGGGCTTCGTTTTTATATCGTTCGTGAGAACCAGAAGAAGAGTGCCCTTGGGGTTGTGTGGTTTCTGTTACATGTATAATAACGGGTACAGACTCTTCTCGGGCAAATTTTTCTGCTTTTTCGTAAGCTTCAATTAAGGCAGTGTAATCCCAACCTTTTACAGTAATTATCTCAAAGCCATCTTGTTCTTTGGTACGTTTAAATCCTGAAAGCACTTCAGAAATACTTTCTTTAGTGGTATGGTATTTATTGTGAACTGAAATACCGTATTCATCGTCCCAAACACTAATTACCATAGGTATTTGTAATACTCCCGCAGCATTAATGGCTTCAAAAAATAATCCTTCACTGGTACTGGCATTTCCTATAGTGCCCCAGGCTACTTCATTTCCATTAATAGAAAATTGAGTTTTGTTTTTTAGTTCGGGTATGGATTTATAAATTTTAGAGGCTTGGGCTAAGCCTATTAATCTAGGCATTTGTCCAGCGGTACATGAAATGTCGGAACTAGAATTGTATTGATCGGTTAATACTTTCCAACTTCCATCTTTATTTAAACTATGGGTAACAAAATGTCCACCCATTTGCCTTCCAGCAGAAAGTGGTTCTTTTTCGATATCTGTTTGGGCATATAATGCACAGAAGAAATCAGAAATGGTATAGATATCTTTGGCAAACATAAAAGTTTGATCTCTATAATAACCAGCTCTAAAATCGCCCTTTTTAAATACTCTTGCCCAAGCTAATTGGGCTACTTCTTTACCATCTCCAAAAATACCAAATTTAGCTTTTCCTGTTAGTACTTCTCTACGACCTACCAAGCTACATTCTCGGCTCATATATGCAATTTTATAATCCTCAATTACTTGGGTTTTAAATTGGTTAAATGAGATAGCAGTTGTGGTAGATTGTTCTTTTAGCATATGCAAGATGTTATAGACTGTAAAAATAAGGGTTTAAGAAATTTTAAGCAATTTAATTACAATGTTATAGGAGATAATAGGTTTTTTTTAAGATTAGTTTTAGATAAACATAAAAGCCTTTTCTTTATTACGAAAAGGCTTTTATGTTTATCTAAAATATGGTGGTTTAATCTAAAAGTAAGTTAAGAGTAACATCTATGTTATCCTCGGTTGCTCTAGAGTAGGGGCAAACTTCGTGTGCTTCATTAATAAGTTTTTCTCCAGTTTCTACATCGATACCAGGGATATAAGTATCTAAAATAACCCCTAGCTGAAAATCCCCTTCGTCGTTTTTGCCTAAACTTACTTCGGCACTAACAGAAAAGTTACCTAAGTCTATTTTTTGTTGTTGTGCTACGTGTTGTAATGCACTACCATAACAAGCAGAGTAGCCCATGGCAAAGAGCTGCTCAGGGTTGGTTCCTTTTCCCCCTTTTCCTCCTAGTTCGTTAGGAAGATCAAGGTCTAAAGAAATATTTCCGTCTGCTGTAGCGGTTTTTCCAGCTCTTCCACCAGTAGTAGTAGCTGTTGTAGTATATAGTGTTTCTTTCATTATAATATGTATTAATTATCGTAACGTTCTATTTCTCTATCGTAAAAGTTTGATGCGGCTTCTACTATAATTTTAGACTCTTCTAGAAGTTCTTCCTCGTCGGAATTACTAAATTCTTCTAACCATTCTACTTCGTCGTCAACTAAGTTAATGATGCATCTAGGAAATTCAGTATGAATCACAAAAATAGCTTCAGGAAAGTCGGTATTATCGCCAAGTAAAAATTTTGGAAATTCCATAAAATTTGTTCAATTATAAATATAACAATTATTTGTAGTCTAAGGTAAATTCTTTAAAATTAACTTTAGATTAGGTCTTCTAATACGTAATCAGGATTAAAAGTGTAGTACACTTTTTGTAGGGTAATTAAGTTTTTCTTTTCCGTTTAAGAAATCGATAATAGCAATGAAATTGCATTGTACAATTTCTCCGCCAAGCCTTTCTACTAATTCGCATACTGCTTTAGCCGTTCCTCCTGTGGCAAGTATATCGTCGTGAATAAGTACTTTGTCTCCTTTTTGAATAGCGTCTTTATGTATTTGTAGTACATCGGTGCCATATTCTAATTCGTACGAGGCTTCAATAACTTCGTATGGTAATTTTCCTTTTTTTCGAACAGGGACAAAGCCAGCATTTAGCTTTTGAGATAAGCTTCCTGCGAAAAAGAAACCTCTAGCTTCCACACCAATTACTTTATCAACCTGTGTGTTCACTAATGAGGCTAGTTTATTGGCGCAGGCTTCAAAAGCTTTGGGATTGCCTAACAACGGCGTAATGTCTTTAAAAACAATACCTTCTTTAGGAAAATTGTTGATATTTCTAATATATTGCTCCAAATTCATAAGGATCTTTTTTTTATTGTAAAAATATGCACAATTATTGTTTTGTAGAACAGAAAAAAGGACTTATATTTGCACCCGCCTAAGGGCAATAACGGCCTCGTAGCATAACTGAATAGTGCACTTGATTACGGCTCAAGAGGTTGCAGGTTTGAATCCTGCCGAGGTCACTAAAGCGGAAATTTTATCAAACTTGATAAAATTTCCGCTTTTTTTATTTCCTATATTACCCGTCATTTCTGGGATTAGCGAGAAAAATGAATTTACTCTAGCGGTTCGAACTTGGTCTAATTCGTGATTATAGAAGA
>CALLUJ010000056.1 GCA_938011245.1 uncultured Aquimarina sp.
AACGAAGGTATTTGTTTTTCTTAAATAATAGTAAGCAATCTAATCGCTTCGATGATTTGTAATTATCAACCTTAGTTTTGTAAACCTTTAGTTCTTCTAGTGATTCTAATATTGGTGTATTTAATACTTGTCCCATATAGCTCAAAGATAATGAAATCATATTATATCCGAAATGGTATGATTTATGGATATGAGATTTTCTAGGACGCTTGATTTTAGTTCCAAAAAATTCAATCATATACTCTCTTAAAGTATTATACTTATAAGTTTCACCATAGGTCTGTTTTACTTACTCAATAGCTTGTACATAACTATGAAAACCTTTTTTTGGATCTTCTAAGCGTTCTAATAAACCTTCATGAACTTGTTTACTGATAAGGCGTCTACGTGTTTGTTTTTCTGGTAATAGCATTTTTTCTAATCCGAAATCCTTATATAATTTTAGCCATTTTTCCATACTGCGTACTCCATAACCTAAAGGAGAATCCCACCTCTAAACCTCTCTAGAACCGTATGTGATAGTCTCCCATCATACGGCTCTTCTTAACAAGTCAAGGCGTAAAACCGTATTGTCAGCATACAACCCAATGTTTGCGCCTAAAAATGAAAATCCAAAATCTGAATCTATCAAATCTTAGATTTTCTATAAGTACCTTTATGAAATAGCCTTATTTTCTGAATGCACCTAAAACAAAAGCCTAAAATTTAAATTTTAGGCTTTTAACATAATTTACGTATTTAGTATTCTATTTATTATCAGATAATTGCAATCTAATATTAAGTTCTTTTAACTGATTTTCGTTTAAATATGCTGGTGCATCAATCATTACATCTCTTCCGCTATTATTTTTAGGAAAAGCTATAAAATCCCTAATAGTTTCTTGACCTCCTAAAATAGCGACCAACCTATCTAATCCAAATGCTAAGCCCCCATGGGGTGGCGCTCCATATTCAAAAGCATCCATTAAAAATCCAAATTGCTCTTCTGCTTCTTCTTTAGTAAATCCTAAATGCTTAAACATAATAGATTGGGTTTCTTTATCGTAAATACGAATAGACCCTCCTCCTATTTCGTTTCCATTAAGTACCAAATCGTAGGCATTTGCTTTTACTTCTCCAGGCTCGGTATCAAGCAATTCCATTTGTCCTGGTTTAGGCGATGTAAACGGATGATGCATAGCGTGGTAATGCCCTGTTTCTTCATCTAACTCTAAAAGAGGAAAATCTATCACCCAAAGTGGTGCAAATTCTTTAGGCTTTCGTAATCCTAAACGCTCTGCTAGCTCCATACGTAATGCACTAAGTTGTGCACGGACTTTATTTGTAGGTCCAGAAAGTACACATATTAAATCTCCTGTTTTAGCACCCGTTGCTTCTGCCCACTTAGCCAAATCATCTTGGTCATAAAATTTATCTACCGAAGACTTAAAACTCCCATCCTCATTACATTTTACATATACCATTCCTAGCGCTCCTACCTGAGGCCTCTTTACCCAATCAATTAATTTATCGATTTCTTTTCTAGTATAGCTAGCTCCTCCAGGAACAGCAATACCTACAACTAATTCTGCTTCGTTAAAAACCTTGAAATCTTTATGTTTTACTACCGTATTAAGTTCTCCAAATTCCATCCCAAAACGTATATCTGGTTTATCGTTACCATACGTTTTCATAGCATAATCGTACGTAATGCGAGGGAAGTTTTCAATTTCAAAATTATGTAACTTTTTAAGTAAGTATTTAGTTAATTTTTCAAATACATTCAAAATATCTTCTTGCTCTACAAAAGACATTTCACAATCGATTTGTGTAAATTCTGGTTGGCGATCGGCACGTAAATCTTCGTCCCTAAAGCATTTTACAATTTGAAAATACTTATCTAAACCTCCTACCATAAGCAATTGCTTAAATGTTTGTGGCGATTGTGGTAAAGCATAAAATTGTCCTTCATTCATACGGGAAGGCACTACAAAATCTCGAGCACCTTCTGGAGTAGATTTGATTAAATAAGGTGTCTCTACTTCTATAAAACCTTCTTGTGCCAAAAAATTACGTACTTCCATTGTTACTTGACTACGAAAAACAAGACTTTCTTTAACTGGATTACGACGAATATCCAAATAACGATATTTCATACGAATATCTTCTCCTCCGTCTGTTTCGTCTTCTATAGTAAATGGTGGAAGTTTAGCAGCATTCAAAATTTCGAGTTCCTGAACCAATATCTCAATATCGCCCGTAGGTATGTTTCCATTCTTAGATTCACGTTCTATTACCTTTCCTTTTATTTGAATTACAAATTCGCGCCCTAAAGTTTTAGCTTTTTCTACTACCTCCTTAGGAGTACGGTCTGCATCAAAAATTAATTGAGTAATTCCATAACGATCTCGTAAATCTACCCAGATCATAAATCCTTTATCTCTTGTTTTCTGTACCCATCCCGAAAGGGTAACTTCTGTGTTTATATTACTGGCACGTAATGCACCACAGGTATGATTTCTGTACATTGATTTCTCTATTTTGAATCGCAAATTTATGTATTTACTTGGTAGTTGTTTAGTTTTAGTTAGCAGTTTTTTTGAGAATACTTCAACTCGTTTTCTTAAAAATTATTCTATCCTCTGTTTTTAGAATCTATACATAAAGTTATAGGACCATCGTTTATTAAAGCCACTTTCATATTTGCTCCAAAAATCCCAGTACCTATTGGCTTTTTTAATTTTTCTTCAAGGCACTTAACAAAACGCTCGTATAACGGCTTTGCTACTTCTGGTTTTGCAGACTGGGTAAAACTTGGGCGGTTTCCCTTTTTTGTACTAGCATATAAGGTAAATTGGCTTACTACAATTATTTTTCCATCTACATCTTGTATGCTTTTATTCATATTACCTACTTTATTTGGAAAAACACGTAATTGCGTTACTTTTTTTACTAACCAGTCTATATCTTCTTGTAAATCGTTTGGAGCTATGCCTAACAAAACTAACAATCCTTTGTCTATAGACGAAATGCATTGTCCGTCTACGGTAACCGATGCCTCTAAAACACGCTGTATTACAACTCTCATAATTCTTCGTTATCGTAATTATTTTTGCGGTAATGCGTTTCCTCGTCTCCTTCTAAAATTTTTAAATAACTCTTGTATCGTGACCAAGCAATTGTTCCTTCTTCCAAAGCTTCTTTTACAGCGCATTTAGGTTCTTCTTTATGCAGGCAATTATTAAATTTACAATTAGATTGTAATTCAAAAAATTCTGGAAAATACCCACTTAATTCGTTTTCTTCTATATCCACTACTCCAAACCCTTTTATTCCTGGGGTATCAATAATTTTAATTCCATTTTTTAGGTCGTACATTTCGGCAAAGGTAGTCGTATGTTGTCCTTGTTTATGTTGATTGCTAATTTCTTTAGTTTTTAAATTCAAGGTTGGTTCAATAGCGTTTACTAAAGTAGATTTACCCACTCCGCTATGACCCGAAAACATGCAGACTTTTCCTTTCATCAATTTCAACACTGCTTCCATATTCTTTTCTGTTTTTGCAGAAATTCCTTCGCAAGTATATCCTATACTTCTATATAAATGTGCTAAGTAACGTATTTCATCCAATTCTTCCAGACTATAAGTATCTATCTTATTGAAAACCAAAACGCATTCAATACCATATGCCTTAGCAGCTACCAAAAAACGATCTATAAAGGAAGTAAATGTAGGTGGGCTATTTAAGGTAATTACTAAAAAAACTACATCAATATTAGATGCTATAATATGGGTTTGTTTGGAAAGGTTAACCGATTTACGTACTATATAATTATCGCGCTCTTTAATCTCTTTTATTACGCCTGTAATTTTTCCATCTTGCTCTTCGGTATCAAAAACCACATGGTCTCCAACGGCTACAGGATTAGTACTCTTAATTCCTTTAAGACGAAATTTACCTTTAATACGACATTGATAAAACGTTCCTTCCTCGTCCTTAACGGAATACCAACTTCCGGTAGATTTATATACTGTTCCTTTCATTAATTTGGATTGACTTCAAAAATAATCAATTTAATACTAGGAATGTATTCTTATTGAATTTCTAAACAACGTACTAATTAACCACTGTATCTCCCCTTAGTTTTCTGTAGGCTTTTCTTGCTTCTACGTAATGAATACTATCGGCATGATTAAAAATAATTTTCTCATATGTTTTTTTCGCTTCTTCTACCTCCTGTAATTGCTCTTGAAGATATCCTATTTTAAAAAGTGCATCGTCTACTAATAGGCTTAATGGAAAAAATTGAAGCAATTTTTCTAAATTTTTAATTGCTTTTTCTTCATTGTCCAATTTCTCAAATAATAAAGCTTGATAATACAAGGCATCGTCTTCTACACTTGTACCTTGATATTTATCTTGTATTGTATTGTATAGCACTATCGCTTCGTCTGTTTTTCCTTGAAAATTCTTTAATTCGGCTTTCGCAAATAACGTTAAAGCTTTATCCGAAATTTCAGATTCGTCTTGTGTGTTATCGTAAATAGTTAACGATAAATTCATGGCATCATTAGCAATTAATTGGGTTGTAGATTCTTTAAGAACGTTTAGCTGCGTATTTGCCCAATCAAAATCTCCTTTATAATAGCTTGCTTTTGCTATTTTAAAACTAGCTTCTTGTGCCAGCGGATGGTTTTTTACCCCTTTTTTAGCTTTGGTATAATATATAAGTGCTTGATTAAATTTTTCGTCCAACACTAAAATATCGCCAATTAAGAGTTGAATTTTTGACTTATTAATGGGTCTAAACGATTTTTTAGATAGTTTTTTTAAAAATGTAACGGCTTCACTTTTTTTACTTTGTTTAAAACCTATAAAATGTGCGTAGTCCATATACAGTCCTAAAGTTTGTGCATTAGCATCATAAGTCTGTAATAACACCTCATATTCTTTTGCTATAGACTCATATTCTTTTGGGGCTAATTTTTCTTTTTTTATTTCTAATAAACGTTGATAAGACGTAATGGTAAATGACGTAACTTCTGACTTTTCAATTACATATTCGTAAACTTCTATGGCAGTTTCAAAATCCTTAGCTTCTTTGGCTATATTCCCTAAATCGTATAATTGAGGGATTCCATCTTCTGTTAATAAATAAATAGCTCGTTCTTGTACAAATGCCTTTCTATACTGTTTTTGTTGTACAAAAAGCCAACTTAACATTTCATTATACAAAACATCGGGTGTTTCTTGATTTTTCTTTAGCAAAGTTTTCCGCAACACAATATTAGCTTCGTTTTCGGGGTCTTCTGTTATAAATTGATCTATAAAACGTTTTATATAATTAATATAAGCTGGTTTATACAACATATAATCCAAATAACAACTAAACATTCCATCTAGCTCACCTAATTCCCCATATAATTGCCCTAATTCTAAATTATAATTCACATTAGGGTTAAATGTCATTGCTTTTTCTAAACTCTTAATGGCATAAGGCAACAAAGAATACTCCTTAAATTGGCGTCCAATAGTACTCGCATAGTTGGGGTAATTTTCAAGGTTTAAAATTACTTTATCAAAACTTTCTTTAGCCAATTTAGCCCTATTACTACTTGTATAAGTTACTCCCAATTCTAACATAAATAATAACTGTGCTGGTTGTTCTGCTATTGCATTTTTAAGTATCACAACCGCTTTTTCAAATTGAGTTATCTGTCGGTAGCTTTTTGCTAATCCAATAATTGCTCTGGCTTCTTGAGGTCTTTTCTGCAAAAAAGCTTCATAGCTAAACACAGCTTTTTCAAATTCTCCTTTTTCAAAATAACTATTAGCCACCTGTATGCTTTGCCCAAACAATTGAGGCATTAAAAGTAGAAAACCAATGTAAACAAAAAAACGCATTAAGCTAAGATAGCAAAATGCGTGTAATAAATGTTAATTATAAAGGATTTAGCCAATGCTATCGAAACCACAATAAGGCTTCAATACTTCGGGTATTTCGATACCATCTGCTTTTTGATAATTTTCCAAAATACCTGCCAAAACTCTAGGTAATGCCAAAGAACTACCATTAAGCGTATGTGCCAATTTATTTTTACCATCGGTATCTTTAAATCGTAATTTTAAACGATTTGCTTGATAGGTTTCAAAATTAGAAACCGAACTAATTTCTAACCAACGATCCTGAGCCGTAGAAAATAATTCAAAATCATAAGTCAATGCCGATGTAAATCCTAAATCCCCACCACATAAACGCAATACTCGGAAAGGTAATTTTAACTCCCGCAAAATATTCTTTACATGCTCCACCATATTATCCAATGCCGCGTACGAATTATTAGGATGTTCTACACGCACAATTTCTACTTTATCGAACTGATGTAGTCTATTTAACCCTCGCACATGCGCACCGTAAGAACCTGCCTCTCTCCTAAAACAAGGGGTATATCCTGTATAAGTAATTGGTAATTTGTTTTCCTGGTACAACTCCCCTCTAAACATATTCGTAACAGGCACCTCGGCAGTTGGAATCAAATACAAATCGTCTCCCGTTACATGGTACATCTGCCCTTCTTTATCGGGTAATTGTCCCGTACCATAACCACTTTCTGTGTTTACTAAATGGGGTACTTGTACTTCTTTATAACCTGCTTCTGCATTTTTATCTAAAAAATAATTAATTAACGCACGCTGTAAACGTGCTCCTTTACCTTTATATACAGGAAAACCAGCACCAGCAATTTTTACCCCCAATTCAAAATCTATAATATCGTACTTCTTAGCTAATTCCCAATGTGGTAATGCTCCTTCACACAATTTGGGAATTTCCCCTTCTGCAAAAATTTCTTCATTATCTTCATCACTATTTCCTGCAGGAACACTAGGGTGTGGTATATTAGGTATTGTGTATAACAATTTATCTAATTCCTCTTGTACTATAGTCAACGTTTCTGTCAACTTTTTAGACTCTTCTTTTAAAACTCCCGTCTGTGTTTTTAATTGATTTGCCTTTGCTCCTTCTCCATTTTTAAAAAGCATTCCAATCTCCTTAGACAATTTATTGGACTCTGCCAATTTCTCGTCCATACTTGTTTGAGTGCTTCTACGTTTTTCGTCCAATGCCAATACTTCTTCCAATAAAGGCTTTGCCTCAATATTTCTCTTTTTTAGCTGAGCAATGTACGTTTCTAAATTTTCTTTTATAAGTGCTACTTGCAACATAATGGTACTGTTATTATTCTAATTTGGGCGTTCCCTTTGGTCGGGCTATTCACTATATCTTTTTTGCAGTACTTCGTAACTTCAGTACTACAAAAAAGGATGTCGCTACTATCCCTAACGCAATCCTTACAAATTTAAACAAACCCAATCGAAAACAACGTTTGTATAACTATATTATTCCAATTAACTCAACTAACAATTATTAATCTGTTTTTAAGCTTCTATTTACTATACCGCTATTTGTTTTATCTTTTTGTAAACATTATTCTAAATTGCTATATACCCATACTCGTTGTGTTATTAGGAGTAACAATAATATGCGTTTGCACAACAACATAATAATGCAGGTACACATAATAAAACAGCTATGTCCTTTTACAAATAGAGTTATTATTGATTACCAAAAAAACAAATACTTTTCACTTTTATTTTAATAAAACTAGCTCTTTTTTAAGAAAAATACAAAAACAACAGATACGTATTTATACTTAGTTATTTATACTTATATTTAGTACATCGTAAAATAAAGTTTATACAAATGGAAACTAAAACAATCGAACTAGTACAAGGCACTTTTAGCAAAGTAGCTCCAATAGCCGATAAAGCTGCCGAAATTTTTTACTCTAAACTATTTGAAAAAGACCCTTCTTTAAAACCAATGTTTAAAGGAGATATGAAAGACCAAGGAAAAAAATTAATGGCTATGATAGGCACTGCTGTTAACGGTCTTAATAATTTAGAAGCCTTAGTACCCGCTGTTCAAAATTTAGGAAAAGGACATTTGGCTTATGGAGTGCAAGCGCAACATTATGATACCGTGGGGAGTGCTCTTTTAGAGACACTAGATGTAGGACTTGGGGAAGATTTTACCCCAGAAGTTAAGGAGGCTTGGACAGAGGTATATACTATTTTAGCAACCACCATGAAAGATGCTGCTAATGATGTTCCCACAGAATCTGGACTTACCGAACGTAAAAAGCGCTTAGTACAAAGTTCTTTTACAAAAGTTGCTCCAATAGCTAATACTGCCGCAGAAATTTTTTATAACAGATTATTTGAAGTGGACCCATCGTTAAAACCTTTATTTAAAGGCGATATTAAGGAACAAGGTGCTAAATTAATGAGTATGATTGGCACTGCTGTTAATGGGTTAGATAATTTAGATGCCATTGTCCCTGCTGTCCAAAATTTAGGAAAAAACCATGTAGGGTATGGTGTAAAAGATGCGCATTACGATACTGTAGGAGGTGCTTTGCTATATACTTTAGAGAAAGGATTAGGAGAAGATTTTACTTCAGATGTAAAAGATGCTTGGACAGAAGTATATATTTTATTAGCTAATGTTATGAAAGATGCTGCTAACGAAACTCCTTTAACTACGGCCGAAGAAAAGCCTTGGTGGAAGTTTTGGTAACATACTTTCTACTACTAAAAAGTATTCCAATAAAAAATAATTAAACGAGTGGTGGTTCTAGAAAGGATAATCACTCGTTTTATATATAGTTGGCAGGAATAACACCTTAAAAGCCCCTTTAAAAAAAAGGGCTTTTGTTTTTTTACTATAAAGCTAAGCGTATTTGGAAGCCTTTAGGATATACAAGTTTTTGATTATTTTTTTAAATATTCCTTTAACCCATAACTAGCAAGTACACCTTCTCCTGTAGCGGCAGCTACTTGGGCAATAGCTCCTTCCCTACAATCTCCAGCTGCAAAAATACCTTTTGTAGAGGCTTCAGCAAGACCTGTTGTTAAGATAAAACCTTTTTTATTTAGTTTAATGTTATTTTCGAATAGCTTAGTATTTGGAATAAGACCTATAAAAATGAACGAACCATCGCCTGTAATTATTTCTTCTTTGCCAGTCTCGTTGTCTGTTACTTTTATACCTTTAAAGCTTTCATTTTCATCTGCAATAAATTCTACAGCGGTTTTATTCATATAAACCTCAATATTATCTATACTTGGTAATTTTTCGACATAAGTAGATGATGCAGCAAACTCCGAGGAGCGGTGTACAATTTTTACTTTTTTCACAAAGCCAGATAAAAAGATTCCTTCTTCTAAAGCACTGTTTCCACCGCCAATAACAACAACTTCTCTATCTCTATAAAATGCACCATCGCAAGTAGCACAAAAATGTACACCAGATCCTATAAGTTTTTCTTCTCCAGGAATGCCAAGGTTTCGGTAAGTGGAACCCGTTGAAGCAACAATACTGCGGGCAATAAAAACTTCGTGTTCAGATTTTACATAGAATTTTTTGTCTTTCTCTTCTATTTCAATAACATCGACGCCTGTTTTAATGGTAGCTCCATAAGTACGTGCTTGCTCTTCCATTTTGTCCATTAAAGCAGGTCCCGAAATATTGGTAAAGCCGGGGTAATTTTCAATTTTTTGAGTAAGAAAAGCATTACCTCCTATGGTTTTCTTTTCTAAAATTAAGGTGTCAAAACGATCTCGTTGGGCATAAATTGCGGCTGTTAAACCAGCTGCACCACCACCAATAATAATACTATCGTAAACCTTATGTTCTTTTTTTACGTCTATATCTAATAATTCTTTTAAAGAATTATTACTAGGATTAGTATGTGGTTTTCCGTTTATAAGAACCGTAGGAATAATACGCTTTCCATTGTTAATTTCTTCAACTTTTGAAGTAGCCCAGTCATATTTATCTACATCAATATATTGAAAATGAATATTGTTATCCGACAAATAACTTTTTGCTCTACGGCAATCAGGACACCAATCCGCGCCAAATAATTGAACTACACCTTTATTATTTATACCCAAAGCTTCCGCAAGTGAAATATTACTTGGGTTTGTATAGGTATTCCCATTAAGTTCTACTGTAGGAATAATACGTTTTCCGTTATTTATTTTTTCAACTAACTTCGTAGCATCCTTATCAAGATCTACGTCAATAAATTGAAAGGGAATATTGTTTTCTTTTAAATAAGATTTTGCTCTTCGGCAATCAGGACACCAGTCGGCACCATACAATTTTAGGGTATTCATAGTAGTGATTTTTTATGGTGTATGGATATAAAAACATGCCCATACACCATTTAATAGCTTATTTGCAAAATTAAGGTTTTTCTTTTTCATTAATTGCTAATCCAGCAAGTGTAGTGGTAAGAGCAATATGGATCATAATATTCATCCAATTGCCAGACGGGATATGTACTAATACTAAGGCCATAAAAATTATAAATGCTAAAAATGCATAAGCATAATTTTTTTGTTTATTAATAAGAAGCATTATACCAGCAGCTAGTTCAAGTAGAGCTAAAAGAGCTCCTAAAGCATAAGTTCCAGAATCCCCTAAAAAAGCAAGACCACTTTGTTTTAAGAAATCGGCCATGTTCTGTAAGCCCACTCCACCCAAGAAGCCTTCAAAAAACTTTTCTAGTCCTCCCCATATAAAAAGAAGAGCAAAACCAATTCTAATAATTAAATTTCCTGTTTTTGTATTCATAATTACTTTGTTTAAGTGTTTGCTAAAGGTATTGAAACTAAATGGCATTATTATTGTATATATTTCTTGATGTATTGTATATTCTTCTAAATAGTATTATTTTTTGAAATTCTTTTTATAGCACATAAAAAAGCTCAAATAAGTAGATTACTTGAGCTTTAATTATCAATTATTTTGAAATAAAATTTCAAATAATATTTATGTTTATTTTACAACTTTAAATACCTTACCCGATAAAAACTTCAAAAAATAAACTCCAGAATTGATGTTTGGGACATTAATTATATCGGAGTTACCTTCTTTTATTACTAAACCAGCGGTAGTAAATAAAGTCCAGCTATCTTCTTTTTTCATCCCCTTAATATTTATAATATTATTAATAGGATTAGGAAAAATTGTAATGCTGTTAATATTTCTTTCGTTAGCCTCATTTAATAAATCAGTTACCGATTCGGTATCTTTAGAAGATCTATAGTTCATAACATATATTTTGATAGGCACACCTGTAGGATTACCGTTTAAACGATCTGAAATAAATTCAATGTGTTCTACGTATTGACCTCTATTGTCAGATTTTAAGGTTTTGTCTTTTAAAAATCGGTTAATTAAATCCTGTCTGTTATTAAATGTATAAACTCTTACTCTGCTTAAATTATTACCTTTTTTAGGTATAGCTGCAGCAAAAGGGGTTGTTGTATTTACTTGATCTTTTATTTGTCCTTTTATTACAAACTGAAAATCGTTATTAACATTAAGTTGATCATCCATGTCTGCATCCTTTGTAAAAGTAACAGTGGAGTTTGGTTTTGTAGTTTGGTTTTTTACCGTAATAATACCATCAGGATTATCTCTATATGGACTAAAAGAAGAAGGGCTATTTAACCATCTTACTTTATTAAACAAAAACCTTATATCTGGATTTCCTGCTCTAGATCTAGGGTCTGTAGCAGAGACATCTACACCTTCACCTTCTTGCCCTGTACTCCCAAAATTGTAAAAATCAATATCACTAAAGTTTAATAAGTCAGAATCTTGTAATATTAAGGCTCCTTTAGTCCTATTATTGGACCTTTGAGTAGCATGAAATTTTGAATTCTTAATTAGATACCCAAAATTACTTGATATGTAAATAGAAAATCTATAGGAATTCCAAACCTTTAAATTATCTACTACAGACAATACTCTGTTTTTTACATTTGGTGCTCTTGTTTGAGATTTAAATCCATCGTTAACATTAAAGGCTATATTTCCTGCAAATTTAATAAGAGGCGCTTCTGTTCTAAGAATAGTAGATTCGTAAGCAAAAGGATTTACCCTACCTTCTCTTGCAAAAATACTAGTATTAAGCTTATCGGCAACACTTACATTTTCTCCGTTTCCTTGATAATGATAAGCAATAGTAGAAGCTCCAGCAACGTTATTTACCATTTTTACAGCACGTCCTTGCAAGGCATAAGCACTTCCCGATGTAAAATCATCGTCTAATATACGTCTAACTTCTCTTTTTACTTGCGCAGGCATGCGAGTTTCGTTAAATAGAGGAGAAGTATTGTCAGAATAGATATTAAAAACGAGATTATTTTTCCAAATTCCAGTTTCGGAACCACTTTCAGCAACCATTCCAGCACCTTCTACATCTAAGATAACATTATCTCTAAAGTCTGCATGCGAATCGTGGTGTACCATACCCCAACCAGGAGAACCCCACACTACATTTCCTTCGGCTTCAATTAACCTACTACTATTTTTTCCCCTTAAAGATTTATGAAAATGAAAAGAATATCTCCCTCTCTGATTCTCTATTTTTGATGGAGTTTCAGGTTGGTCTTTAAAGTTAGGAAACTCTATACTTCTGTTATTTCCAGATCCTGTAATTTTTGGAACACCTATACTTAAATCATCTAAAATATTACTCTTATCAGTTCTACCTAAATCTTTAAAAGTTGCATTTTTAACAATAACATCGCCATTATGCATAAACATTACATGCCCCCTTTTGGTTAGCCTGTTTTGTGTATCGGTATGTGCAGATCTAATTATTACATTTCTAGTAAGATTCCCAACATAAGAGAAATATCTTTTATCTAATTCAACACCATTATGAGCAAATTGAGCATTTTTATTTAAAGTAATTGTATTTCCATTAATAGCCTTTATAGTAAATATTTCTGTTTCTTTATCACGGTTAATGGTACCCACTAAACCAATTTGATCTCCTACATTCCATCCTCGCGGATATTTTTGTAAACTAACTTTATTAGAGTTTTTAGCTATATTAGAAGAACATTCGGAAAAATCTAATTTCTCTTTACCAAAAATTCTAACTCTACCGCTCGACATTAAACATATGCTAGATTGCATTGGATCCCAACCATAACGACCTAAGACACCAGTTCCGTCAGAAGGAAATGTTTCTCCAAAATGGTTTGTTACACGAGCCCCATCTGAATAATGATTTATAGCATTAGCATTCCAACGAGACCCAGCAATATTACCTTTTTTCTTTTCTTCAATATTAAAAGCCCTTAGTATAATTTCTACGGTAGCACTATCGTCGCTAGAAGCATAAATATTAAGGTTAGAGTTTTCTCCTCCATAAAAAGAGTCGACGACTAATTTTCTTTTTCTATTGTTACCAGAATTTATAACAAATTTACCGTCACATCTAATAATAAATAGATGTTCGTTACTATCTACGTTATAATTTACAGTTCTTCCAAAAGGGATAAACACAATAGAAGCTAACCCAGGTACCGTGTTGTTGTTCCACGTAGTTCTGTCGGACCACCTACCATCTTTTACAGCAACATGCGTCGCAGTGTTTTGAGGAATTAACGCTTCTAATTGCGCAAAAGCAAAAGAATAAATACTAAAAAGTGCTAATACTAGCACTTTTCTTAAATAATTTAAATTCATAATTTAATTTTGATTAGTTGTTAATTGATATTCATAGCTTATCTGTTTTCTAGAGCATATGTATTATAAAAAAACAGGTAAGTGAGCAATACAATAACGATTTATTATTGTTTTTATTTTATTAGTAAATAGCACTTATACTATATAACATTTAAATTGATGCTATATAATTTTAGGTATAGGAAAACTTTTTGTAACGTAAAAAACAGGTAATCTGTAGCTTGCAGTTAAAAAAATGTTACTTTAAATAGTGAACAGGTTAATCTATTTATATTTATTTTAAATAAATGGGATGTTCTCTCATTTCAATTAAGGTTAAAGCAAAAATTCTGAATAAATACTGATTTCTTATTTGTAATTTTGTATAAAACTTCTGCTTTTGAAAGAACACGAAAATGCATGTACCTTTTTAAACGATGTTGAAAGTGCCGTAACTATTGGTACTTTTGATGGTGTACATATAGGTCATAGAAAAATTATTGATCGCCTTATTGAAACAGCTAAGGCAAATCAATTACATTCTGTAATTCTTACTTTTTTTCCTCATCCAAGAATGGTATTACAAAAAGATACCGACATTAAGCTAATTAACACAATGGAAGAGCGTTCTCAAATTTTGAGAAAAGTAGGTTTACACCATTTAGTAATTCATCCTTTTAGTGAAAGTTTTTCTCAACTTTCCGCAGAGGATTATGTAAAGCAACTTTTAGTTAAATACTTGAAAGCAAAAAAAGTGATTATAGGATACGATCATCGTTTTGGAAAAGGACGTACTGCCGATATAATTGAGTTAAAAAAATATGGTGCAGACTTGGATTTTGATGTAGAAGAAATTAATAAACAAGAAATAGAAGATGTAGCCGTTAGTTCCACAAAAATTAGACGGGCATTACAAAATGGCGAAATAGAAAAAGCTAATAGTTATTTAGGATATAACTTTATGCTTACAGGTAAAGTAGAAAAAGGACGTCAAATAGGGCGTTCATTGGGATACCCTACGGCCAATCTTAGTATTGTGGAAACCTATAAAATTATACCCAAAACAGGAGTGTATATTGTGAAAGCTTTTATTGATAATACCACCTATTTTGGAATGACTAATATTGGGAATAACCCAACAGTTGGAGGACAAAAACAAACCATTGAGACTTATTTTTTTGATGCAGAATTTAATTTGTACGATAAAAAAATACAAATAGAGTTATTAAAACGTATTAGGGATGAAAAAAAGTTTGAATCCTTAACTAAATTAAAAGAAGCAATGAATGCCGATGAAGATTTTGCTAGAGATTATATTTGTGAGTTAATTTAGTTTTTGAAGGCTAATGAAAGACATCCAAAACAGGCTTGATATTGAATTTTTGGTGAATCAGTTTTATCAAAAAATAACTAAAGACTTGGAAATTGGTTTTTTCTTTACCGAAGTAATTGTATTAGATTTTAAGAATCATTTACCAAAAATGTATAATTTTTGGGAATCAATTATTTTTAAAAAAGCATCTTACTCGGGAAATCCAATGCTTTCTCATATACATCTAAACCATAAGTATCCGATTGAAGATAAGCATTTTGAAAGATGGCTTTTTTTATGGAAGCAAACTATTAATGATAGTTTTAAAGGATGTAACGCTAACGAAGCTATTCAAAGAGCAAACCAAATAGCTCAACTTATACAATTTAAGATTCAAAAGTAATTAATTCTTAAAATGTATTGAAAATGGGTATGAATAGACAATAGATTAAATAACACTTATAAAGAATAAAAGTTAGAGAAGTACCTATTTCTTTTCTAAGCAAGTAGTTTTGTTGAGTAAATTAATATATTTGATTTAAATAATTTAATATATGAAAGCGTGGCTTTTTAAAGCTGTAGACAATAGTCCTCTAATTATTTTTAGAATTATTTTTGGGTTTTTAATTACTTGCGAATCTTGGGGTGCCATTGCTACAGGTTGGGTACATCGTGTTTTAATAGAGCCAAGCGTCAATTTTCATTTTATACCCTTTTCTTTTTTGCATCCCCTACCTGGGAGAGGTATGTACATATACTTTTTTGTAATGGGAGTTGTAGGAATTAGCATAATGTTAGGGTATCGGTATGTACTTTCTAGCATTAGTTTTTGTTTGCTTTGGGGAGGAGTGTACTTTATGCAAAAAAATTCGTATAACAATCATTATTACTTGTTATGGTTACTTTCCATTATTATGATTTTTTTGCCAGCAAATAAAAACCTTTCTATAGATGCCAAAAAAGGATACACAAACTCTTTAAACGTAATGCCTAATTGGGTGTGGTTCCTAATTATTTGCCAGTTAACTATTGTGTACACCTATGCTTCGTTAGCAAAATTATATCCAGATTGGTTGGATGCTACTGTAGCAAAAAGATTAATGACTTCTAGAGCAGAGTATCCAATTATAGGCGAGTTGCTTCAACAAACGTGGACCCATTATGTAATTGCATATGTAGGTATTTTATTTGATTTATTAATTGTACCTGCGTTGCTGTATAAGCCCACCAGGAAAATAGCGTTTACAGCAGCAGTGTTTTTTCATTTATATAATTCTATAGTATTTCAAATAGGTATTTTCCCTTATTTAGCTTTAGGCTTTATGGTTTTCTTTTTTCCGTCGGATAAGGTTAGAAAATGGTTTTACCCTAAAGCACAAAAACAAGTAGATTTAAACTCAAAACCGTTTCCAATATCTAAGTTGGTACTATTTTTAATTACTATTTGGATACTCGTTCAATTTGCATTACCACTTAGACACTGGTTTATAAAAGGAGATGTACTTTGGACAGAAGAAGGGCATCGAATGAGTTGGCGAATGATGTTACGATCTAAACAAGGGTATAACAGTTTTTATATACTAGAAGAAGGAATTATAAAAAAGCAGAAAATAAAATTATCGGACCACCTTACTCCAAAACAAGTAAGAGCAATGAAAGGTAAACCAGATTTAATTTGGCAATTTGCTCAATATTTGAAAAAATATTATGCTAAAAAAGGCAAAACTGTTAAGGTGTTTGCAAAAAGTTATGCCGGTGTTAATGGAGGAAAAGTAAGGCAGTTAGTAGACCCCTCGATTGATTTGGCAGCAACTCCGTGGACATGGTGGAAACACAATAATTGGGTTTTGTTATATGAAAACAAATAACCAATAGAAAATTCTATTGATTATTTGTTTACCCCCTAACTATTTAGAAAAAACACTAATACTTCCTTTTTTAAAGTTAAGAACCCATAAGTGATTATTAAAAATAATAATGTCGGTAGGTTTTTCTATAGATGTATTTAAAACCTGTACACTTTCTCCTTTTTCATTGGTAATTAATATTCTATTATTTTCAAAATCAGTAATATAAATATCTTTTTTGTGAATAAATAATCCAGTAGAGGCGTTCATGTTAAAAGATTCTCCTATAGTTTTTATATGTGTGCCTTCTTTAGAAAGTATTTGAATTCTATGGTTATACGCATCGGCTACATAGATATAGTTATTGATAATCTGAATGTCTGTAGGATACTTGAACTCTAAATCTTTGGAGCCTTTTTTGCCAAAAGTAGACCATTTTTTTCCATTGTAAAAATGAATATTATGATGGTAAAAATCGGCAATAGCGATTTCGTTACCGTTTACTGAAACACCAGCAGGAGCGTCCAAACTAGGAGTACTTAAAAAGCTAGAGTGCTTTGTTTTTACGTTAAATTTTAAAATAGAATCATTTCCAAATTGAGGAATATAAATAGTAGTTTTATCGGTATTAATATGCATAGGGCGATTTAAATGAGTAATAGAATCGATAATTTTTCCATTACTATCTATTTTAACTACTCTGTTAGATTCGCCATCGGCTATCCATAATTGATTTTCTATAAAAGTTATTCCAATAGGTTGAATATCTTTTAAAAAAAGTTCTTTTTTAAACTGCCATTTTTTAGGTTGGCAATTAATAAATAAAAAACTTAGGGATAATAATACAATTGCCTTCATAGTTATTTTTTGTAGTTACAACAAGGTGGTAAGTTATTATAAGCTTGCTTGTCTGCTTTAGCATGCGAGTTTGAGTGTCCTTCGGAGGCTATTGCAATACCTATAGCTTTTTCGGAAAGGCTCTCTTTAGTGGTTTCAATTTCCAAAACTTTAGAAGCTACACTCCATTTAGCTTTAGAAACCCCATCTATACTTATTGCTTTAGCCTCAATTCGAGCTTTACACATTTCGCAGTTGCCTTGCACTTTAAAAGACAAAGTTTTAAAATCTTCTAATGAGTTAAGTACTTTAGTTTCTAAATTAGGAAACGTCTCTGTAGTACCAGAAGCCCTTTCTATAATGGCAGATTTTGGAGTATAACCTGCTTTTTTAACTTGTTCAATAGCACTTTTCATAGAAAACTCGGGGTCGCTTGGAAGTTTAAAATCAAAATTTCCACTTTCAATAGCAATGTTTACTTTTTTGAGTCCTTTAAGTTCTTTAAATTTCTTTTCTAAGCCATAAGCACAAAATGGACAACCTAGCCCATCAACCTGAATTTTGAAATGATCGTAAGTTTTTTGAGCAAAACTTGTAGTTATTATAAAAAAGAAAAGACTATATATATTTATTAATATTTTCATAAGATTAAAATTTAAAATGTGTATCGGGTTCCTAAAAAAACAGATTGTTTTAGCTGTCTATTTTTAGATACATCATTAATTAACGGAAATTGAATAGACATATCAAAAGTGATATTTTTAAGAGCATATTGAATGCCTTGTGCATACAGTAATTGATACCAATCCCTTTGATGCAGCCACAGGCTAGTATATTCAAAATATAAATTAATTTGTTTATTAGGATATTGAGGTTTTAATAAGGGTAGACCAAAACCTAATTTGGTTTTAAACTCATCTAAATTCGCATTTGGGCTCCAATTATAACCTATTTCGGTAGAAATCCCATACTTTAAAGTTTCATAACCACTTACAATACCATAATAAGCTTGATATTCTTTGGTACTTTGCCCAATAATATCTAAGCGCTTTCCTGTAGGGAGTGTTTGTAAAGTTTTGGCAACCATTCTAAAGGTTTTACCTGTAAAATCTTTTCTTAAAAATTGGTATTTCCCTAACAACTGAAGATCTGCAAAATTAATATTAGACGTTATAAAATTAGTACGTACAAAAGGAATGTGTATAGCTATAAGACTATTGGCTGTTGGCAAATAATGTAACATTACCGGGACATACACACTAGTTCCTCGTTCTGTAGTTCGTATTTCGGTTAACGTTTTAGCGGTAAAACTTTTTCCACCAAGCATTATAGGTTTATCTGCAGTTATGGGAGGCCCTTGGGCTTTACATACTACACTTGCTATAAACATTCCTATAGCAAGACAAATATTGTATTTCATTATTTTAATTTAATATTCTTGAATTAATGATAGTCCCATAAACATAATTATGGAAAACGTAGCTTTAAAACCATGAATATTAAATAAGAAAAACCTCGTATAACAAAAATCTGTTTTTTTGGAGATACGGGTGTCTATAGGTAGAGTAAGTACTATTTGTATTGGCTACATATTGCTTTTTGCTTAATGAAGTAACAGGAAGCGGAGCTAATAAAAATAAATCTGTAGAGCTAGTATAGTTAGTAAAACTCCTAAACTGATCGGTGGTTTTTTTTTGAAAGTTGGAGTTGTGACAACAAGACTTTTTTGAAATTTGAAAGGTTGAGGCAGATAATAATTTTGTTTTACAACAGGGAGTGTACTCTTTTTGTAGGCTAATGGATATTAAACGAGATCCACAAAAATGATAAGTTATATCAAAAGAAAGATTAGCCCATAATAGTATAAGGGATAAAAAACTTAACCAAAATTTTTGAAAGACTAATTTCATTAGAAGTTAAAATTAATAATTAATTTTTAGACAAGCAGAAAGGGTACTGTCTTTTTATGAAAAAATTAGACTATAGGTTTTATAAAATCAAACGAAATGCTCTTTTTTTAAAAGATTCCTAAAAATGAATTAAACAGGGGTTAAAAAGGAATATTTATTTTGCTACTTAAGTATTCTGTTTTAGATTTGCTAAAAATACTTAAGTATTTATACTTAATTCACTCCCTAAGGTGATTTAAAATTGCAAGTAACATAATCTTGTATTACGTGTTAAGAGATTTTAATAAACTTTCCCTTTTAATTAAAGTAAAGGGCTAACGGTAAGCAAAAACTAATATTTAATATATAATTATGAAAAAGTTTAAAGTTACAATAGAGAAATCTTTAATTTTAGGGTTAACGGCGGTTCACTTTTTAAGTTCTTGTGGAAAAGGAATTCCGGAAGAGTCCACAACCACAGTAGTTAGCGATAAAGTATTTTCGGTAGAAGAGGTTTTGGAAATGGTAGCCATAGAAAACGATGTAACCCGAACTTTATATACAAAAGGAATTGTTGGAGCAGGAAAAAAACAAGGATTGAAGTTTGACGAGGATTGGCAAGACGATAAAGTAGAAGCAGGACCATTACCAGCTTTATTTCTTAGGGGAGTGTCTTCTAGCATACGAAAAAGTAGTGTGCCTTTAGGTTTATACCTTGGTTCCGACTTTCCAATTAATGCTTCTAATAAATTTGAAGGAAAACAGGCAGAATTATTTAAGGAAATAAAGAAAAATCAAAAGCCTCAATTTTTTTATGACGATGCCCAAAAAGTACACACAGCAATGTTTGCCGATCTTGCTGTAGCTGCCCCTTGTGTAAATTGCCATAACGATCATGTAAGTACATCTAAAAAAGATTGGAAACTAGGAGATGTTATGGGCGCAACTACATGGCAATATCCTTCGGATTCGTTGTCTTATAAAGAAGCGGTAGGAGTATTAAATGCATATCGTAACGGAACAAAAGATATTTACAATGCTTATTTAGCAGAAATAGCAGCTTTTAAATCTAGCCCTAAACCAAGTATAGGGAAAACTTGGCCAACTAAAGGTTTTTATTTGCCAACAGCAGAAGTATTTATCGATAGTGTAAGAAAACTTACTTCCTATAAATCTTTAGAGGTTTTAGTAAAAAAAGGAGCTCCAGTAACGATAGCTAATTAAGAAATAACCTTAGCAAAAATAATGAAACCAATACTCTCTGTATTCAATCTAGGTTTGTTGCTGTTTGTAGCTTATTTAGTACAATATTTTATCCCTATAAAATGGGAATGGCTTCTTAATCTACAAGAACATCACCAAATGTATAAAAGGTGGTCTGGATTAGCAGTGTTTTTGCTTATAGTATTTCAATGGGTGCTAACACTTAGCCGAGTTTGGAAACCTTTAAAAAAATATTCAATGAAACTTACAAACATTCATAAATGGATAGGAGCTTTGTCTCCTATCTTATTTTATGTTCATGTAATGAATTTTGGCTTCGGATATTTAGCATTACTATCGTATTTATTTTTTGCTAATATGCTTTTAGGAGTTGTGAATTTGGATATTATTAAATCTAAAAAAGATTGGGTGTTTCAATCTTGGATGATTAGCCATGTTGCCTTTTCGGTAATAATTACCTTTTTGGCAGTATTTCATATTGGAGTAGTTTTTTATTATAAATAATTTGACGTTTAAAATGATTTTAACAGTAGATAAAATAGTAAAGGAAACTTCAGACGCTGTAAGCGTTATTTTTAAGAAACCAGGCTTTTTTAGTCGCATAAAGTATTTGCCAGGTCAATTTTTAACGTTAAAAATACCCTTTCAGCAAAAGACAGAAAATCGAGCTTATTCATTAAGTAGTAGTCCGTGGACACATAATTTTTTAAGGATTACGGTAAAAAAAATAGAAGAAGGCTTAGTGTCTAATTTTATTTGTGATGAATTAAAAGAGGGGCAAAAAATAGAAGTAATTAAACCTACAGGTAATTTTTTTATAAATCCTAATAAACGAAAACAAAACCAATATGTCCTTTTTGCGGGCGGAAGTGGAATTACCCCTATATATTCCATTTTACTATCAATACTTAAGAAAGAGCCAAAATCAAAAGTCACATTAATTTATGCCAATAGTAGTGAACAATCTGTGATTTTTAAAGAAGACCTGAAGAACCTTTCTAAAGAATACCAAAAAACATTAACTATTCATTACTTGTACAGTAAGCCTGTTGGCGAAGCAGTACCACAAAACAACATTCATTTTCAAAGATTAGATTTTGCACTGCTAGAACATATTTTAGAACAGCAAGGAATTGAATTTAAACAACCTATTTTTATGCTATGTGGTCCACAAGGTTTTATGGACACAGCAGTAGATATTTTAAAATCTAAAAACGTTGCTCCCGAAAAAATAAAGTTAGAAGCCTTTACTATAGACGAAGCTACTTTGCTTGCAGGATCTAGCGGCTCTGTAGGCAGTACAGTAAAAGTAATAGGTACAGGTAGTGAGGAGGTATTACAAGTACCTCAAGGAAAAACTATATTACAATCGGCAATAGATCAAGGGGTAGAAATTCCCTATTCGTGTAGATCAGGTATGTGTAGTTCTTGTAAAGCTCGTTGTAAAACCGGAAGAGCTAAAATGTTAGATGGTCATTTACTTTCAGACTCGGATGTAGAACAAGGTTACATTTTAACTTGTGTTGCTTTTCCAGAAACAGAAAACCTTGAAATTATTTTACCACAATAACTACTTAAAATATGTTTAAAGGAAATCCGTTGCGCAGAAGACAATATATTGGTTCTTTAGTAGGTATTGCTTTAGGAGTTGTCGCCTATATATTATTGCCATTAAAGGCTATCGAAGATTTTTTAAGTTTAGGGCCAATGAATACGGGACACGAAGATCTTTCCTGCACAGCTTGCCATACACCAGCAAAAGGGAATGTATTTCAACAAATACAAGCTAATGTAGCACATGCAGTAGGAGCAAGGAAATCTGGAGTAGATTTTGGAACACATAATGTAGACAATAAAAAGTGCTTGGAATGTCACGACAGACCTAACGACAGACACCCTACACATAGATTTTTAGAAACTAGATTTCAAGATGAAATTGCTGAAATTGATGCTACGCAATGCGAAACCTGCCATAGAGAGCATAACGATACTCGAGTAGTATTGCCCGATGCAAAGTTTTGTGTGACCTGTCATCACGATTTAGAAGTAATTAACGACCCTTTAGATGTTCCTCATAGCAAATTAATTAAGGATGAACAATGGAGTACTTGCCTGCAATGTCATGATTTCCACGGAAACCATATTTATGAGGTAGCAGAAAAAATGAAAGACACCATACCAATAAAGCATATACAGGCTTATTTAAAGGGAGGGAAAGATCCTTTTTCTAAAAAGAAAAAATACGTTCCGCTAAGCGAAGAAGAATGGTCGAAAATTAATAAAAAATATAAGAAATAAAGCTATGATTAATTTAAAGAAAATTTTGAAGATTGTTTTTTTTGCATTAGTAATACTTTTAACGGCAGTGTCTTGTAAACAAAACAAAGAAGAGTGTACCCCTAAAAAACAAGTAAGCTACGAACAAGATATTGCTCCTATAATTAAAACGGAATGTTTTGAATGTCATGCTCCAGACAAATACAAGCAAAAAGCTTCTAGAGTTCGTATTTTTAATTATAAATTTTTAAAGGAATATGCCGAAAACGGTGTATTGCTAGGAGCGTTAACGCATCAAAAAGGATATATTCCTATGCCTTATAAAAAAGGAACTAAAATAGCATCTTGTTCCATTGAAATGATTGCTCAATGGATAAACACAGGTATGAAAAAATAGATTATTTGTGAAACTTATAAACAAGTTCCTTCAATTATTATTTTCTACAAAACTTACAGGAGTATTATTATTAGTTTTTGCTGTGGCTATGGCTGTAGCCACTTTTATAGAGAACGATTTTGGTACGGAAACTAGTAAAGCTTTAGTGTATAATGCTAAATGGTTTGAGTGGGTTATCTTACTAATGGGAGTTAATTTTATGGGTAACATTGCTAAATACAATTTATTTAGCTGGGCTAAAGCACCTACTTTTTTATACCATATAGGCTTTATAATAGTTATTCTAGGAGCAGGAATTACCAGATATAGAGGGTATGAAGCGCTAGTAACTATTAAAGAAAAAGAAACGGTACAAAAGGCATTAAGTATAGATAGTTATTTACAAGTAGCTATTTCGAATAAATCCCAGAAGCAAGTATATCCTTCCAAATTGTTAATGATGAGCAAACTTGGAACAAATTATATTAACGAAAGTTATCACTTTGCTCATAAAAAGCTAAAAGTTAAACTTAAAGAATACCTTCCAAGTGCAGAATATGTTTTAAAAGACAGCGCCAATGGATTTAATTATTTGCATTTGGTTATGGCAGAAGAAAGCCAGCGCAAAGATTTTTATATAAAAAAAGGAGAACGCAAAAACTTATATGGAGTAACGGTTGCTTTTGACACTCCATTAAAACAAGAAGGAGAAATTTTTGTAATTCAAAAAAAAGGAGTGTATTATGCACAATTTCCAGAAGTTACCGATTATTTTTCGATGATTGAAAACAAAGCTAGCTTTTACCCTAAAGACAGCTTAGTACCATTAAAATTTAAAGCTCTAAGTACTATTAAAGAAATTCCCTTGGTTTTTAATGAAGTATTAGAAAATAAAATAAAAAAATTAGAGAAAAAAGAAGAAGATAGGTCTGTAAAAAATCCAGAATCGGCATTAGTGTTAGAAGTAAGTTCGGGCAAAGAAGTAAAACAAGTAACTTTATTAGGAGGTAAAGGGTACGCTAATCCTAAAACAACCCTGTATATTAATGGTATGCATGTTAACTTAAATTATGGTTCGCGTCCAATAGCCTTGCCTTTTTCACTTACATTAAAAGATTTTGTATTAGAAAGGTATCCAGGCTCAGAAAGTCCATCGGCTTTTTACAGCTATTTGGATGTTATTGATAAAAATAAAATTTCGAGTCATAAAATATTTATGAACAATGTATTGGATTATGGGGAATTTAGATTTTTCCAGTCGGCGTACCTCCCCGACGAAAGTGGAACTATTCTTTCTGTAAATCACGATAGGTGGGGAACAAGAATTACCTACATAGGATACTTTTTATTAGCATTAGGTATGGTGTGTAGTTTATTGTGGAATATAAAATGGATACGAAGTCTTTTAAAAATTCCAGTATTATGAAAAAGCAATATTTTATTATGTGGTTTGCTTTTTTATTATTTGTAAACCCGCTTCAAGCTCAACAATTACATAAATTAAGCGTACCTCAACTTATAGAACGTCAATACGTAGATGTAAATCATGCCGAGTATTTTAGTAGCTTACAAATTCAAGACGCTAAAGGGCGTATTAAGCCAATTCATACAATGGCTTTAGATTTACTTCGGAAATTAACAGGAAAAAGTACTTTTACCTATTTTTCAAAAGAAGGAAATAAAAAAAAATTAACCGCTAGTCAGGTATTTATAGGAATGCATTACAAGCCCGATTCTTGGCAGTTACTCCCTGTAATTAAAGTAGAAAAAACCACCAGAGATACTATAGCTAATTATATAAAAGTTGATAATGGCTTTTCTAAACCTGCTCATTTTTTTGATTTTCAAGGTAATTATATTTTGAAGCCTTTAGTTGATGCCGCCTTTGCAAAACCAGAAGGGAAGCGTAATACATTAGATAAAAATGTAATTAAATTAGACGAACGTTTAAATATAGTTTGGACTGTTTTTAGCGGTCAATTTTTACGTGTTTTTCCAAATAAGAGAGATCCAAAACAAACTTGGTTTGCACCCAACCAACAAGTAAATTTTTCGGAAAGCGATCAGTTAATTTATACTAAAATGATTCCTGAATATTTAGATGCTTTATCCAAGAGTATCCAGAAAAATAATTGGGAAAAGCCTAATAAAATAGTAAAACTATTGCATAAATTCCAAAAAGAAAATGCATCAAGTAATTTATTAAACTCTGTAAAAAAAGTAAACTTAGAAATTAGTTATAATAAACAAGCTATATTTTTTAAGTGTATAATAGGTTATACCTTATTTGGCTTGTTTTTGTTAATTGTTGGGTTTTTCCAAATCTTTTTTAATAAAAAAAGCTTACACATTTTAGGAAGAGTATTGTTAATACTGTTAATGGCTATTTTTGCATACCACAGTTACGGAATAGGATTACGATGGTATATATCGGGGCATGCTCCTTGGACAAATGGTTATGAAGCCACTATTTTTATAGCTAGTGTTGGGGTGCTTGCTGGTATTGTATTTAGCAAAAAAACAAAATTGCCAGCAGCAGCAACTGCACTTATTGCTGTTTGTTTAATGGGTATAGCACATGGAAGTTTAATGAATCCTGAAATTACCAATCTAGTTCCTGTACTTAAATCGTACTGGTTATTAATACATGTGGCTATTATTACAGGGAGTTATGGCTTTCTTACCTTAGGATCTATTTTAGCTCTATTGGTATTACTTTGTATGGTTTTTACTTCTAAAAACAATCAACATAAAATTACTAAAGCAGTATTGGAATTAACAAGCATTAACGAAAAAACAACTACTATAGGGCTATTTATGCTTAGTATAGGAACCTTTTTAGGCGGAATATGGGCCAATGAATCTTGGGGTCGCTATTGGGGTTGGGACCCTAAAGAAACTTGGGCGTTAATTAGTATTATTATATATGCTTTTGTAATGCATATTCGAATTATATTTAAGAAGGGGCATTTGCTAATATTTAATATCTGTAGCATGTTTGCACTATCTAGTTTAATTATGACCTTCTTTGGAGTAAATTACTATCTGTCGGGATTACATTCGTATGCAAAAGGAGATCCTGTGCCTATACCTGCAGGTATATATATTGTAGTTCCATTATTGGTTTGTTTAAGTATATTAGCAGCTTATCGCTGGAAAAAAGTTGAAGAAAAGTAAATAATTTCCAATAAAACTGTTTGCAAAGTGTACTTATGGATACTAGTATATTGCTATTACAGATAGCAGAGGAGGATTTTCTACTGTAAAAATTGGTTTGTTATTTTATATTCTTTAATTACCTACTCTACTTAATAAGTTAACGTAATAATTTTATAATTAAAGCGCTATAACATATATTTATAAATATAACGCAAACTAAAACTCCATGATAAATGCTTATCTATACGTTAATAATAAAAAATATCGATTACTTAATTTATTTTTTAATTTCAGTCAAAGTCTAGGGGTCAATAATAAGCCTAGCAGTATTCCTAGAGGAGGGCAATTACAGTTAACAATACCCGCTATAGATAAAGATTTA
>CALLUJ010000057.1 GCA_938011245.1 uncultured Aquimarina sp.
CAAAAGAATAAAAGCTTATTCAAGAGGTAAATTTATTACAAGAAAACCCTGAAATTAATAAAGGGATTCCACTTATAAAAAGTGAAATCCCTTTTATTCAAATTTAAATCTCTAAATTTTAACTACTTTTTCAGTAGCCTCCCAAAAGGGTAGCCTTTTCTAGTAAATAAAAATGAACAGTAAGCTTTTAAAGGAAACCGAATAAAAGTTTAGGATTTGTTTTTATCATTCTTTAGATTTTTCATGAATGAACGAATTTTAGGAATGATAATATGAGCATCTTCTTCAAGAGCAAAATGCCCTGTGTCAAGAATATTAAAATCAATATTTTTAACATCTTTTTTAAACGCTTCAGCTCCAGAAGCAGGAAAAAAGGCATCGTTTTTTCCCCATACAATAAGCATTGGGGGTTGGTTGTCTCTTAAATATTGTTGCCATTTAGGGTAAAGTTTTACATTGTTTTGATAATCGTAAAACAAGTCTAAATTTATTTTATGCGCCCCAGGTCGTGACATACGTAGATAATCTAAATTCCATGTGTCGGGATTTATATTTTCAGGATTTCGAGTGCCATGGGTATATTGCCATTTTAAACCTTCCAGAGAGAGTGCGTTGAGTAAAACACTTTCGGTTTCAGAGTTTCGGTTAGCCCAAAAATTACGAACATTAACCCAAGCTTTCCCTAACCCCGCTTCGTAAGCATTTCCATTTTGATTTATAATCCCTCGTATTCTTTCAGGGTGCTTTGTTGCAATTCTAAAACCAATAGGAGCTCCATAATCTTGAATCATTAAGGCGTAAGAATTTAGTTTTAGTTTTTCCAATAAACCGTTTATGGAGTAAGCAATATTATCAAAAGTGTATAAATAGTCGTTGCTATTAGGAAAATCACTTTCCCCAAAGCCAGGATAATCAGGAGCAATTAAATGATATTCGTTAGACAGTTGGGTTAATACTTTCCGATATTGATGTGACGAACTAGGAAATCCATGCAACAATACAATTGTGGGATTACTAGGATTTCCCGCTTCTCTATAAAAAATAGTTACTCCATTAATTTTTTGTGTTTTGTAAGAGATAGGAAATAATTGTTCTGCATTAATTGTAGGTTCTTTAATAATTTCTTCTTTTTTAACGTTTGGAGAACAACTAATAATTAAAAGAATTAAGGCAAATAGTATATTTTTCATAATTTAAATTTTTATTGTAGGACATAATTTAGATTCAATTTTCTAAGTATTATTTTTTCTAATAAATTTAACTACTTGGTAAGTGTTTTAATTTGAACTTTTAACATCGTTAAATCTTCGATTTTGAATATTTACACATACTAATTAACCAAATTGGTATGTGTAAATTCCTTGAAATTTACTTAACTAGCATATGTGTTAGAACTTCGTTATGAGACCAGAAAAAACAATAAAAACAAGTGCTTTCTCAATTTTAACATAACATCTCTACGGGTAATTTAAGAAGTATGTCTAAGTGTTTGTTTTTGAAGTAATCTTATGGTATAATAGGTTTTCTAATGTATAATTTAAATTTAATTTATACGAGATATTTATAAAAAGTAACCGCCTTATTCTTAGTTATAAATGCATTACTGGTCTATATACCTAACGATGTTTAATCTTAGGATAATAATTCTTTTATCTATAAATAAGAGGCGGTATTTTTTGAGAATACCTAGGTTAAGTTTTAGGAAAATCCGTTATATAGATTGAGCCACAGGAAAATCAATTTCAATATTGGTTAAGTTGTGGAATGTATTAGTAACTGTTATAATACCTACAGCCATTACTAAATCTACCATATTTTCTTTTGTATATCCAACATTATAAAATGCTTCTATAGTAGCTTTATCTACTTTTCCTTTCGTAAGAGCTATTTCTTTTGATATTAACGATAAGGTATTTAATTTTTTGTCCCAAGTGGCTTTCCCATGTCTTAGTTCTAATATTTGATTTTCGGATAAACCTTTCATTTTACTAATAGCAGTATGTGCAGATTGGCAATACCTACATCCATTTACTTGACTAATCGCTAAATCTACAACCTCTTTTTCTATAGGAGATAATGAGGTTTTAATATTTGAAAACTGTAGATAATCTTTTAAAGCATTATCCGAATACGCCATAGCGGCATAAATGTTAGGAACAAAGCCTAAACTCTTTTCAAGGTTTTCAAAAACAGCTTGATTTTTAGCACTTACTTCTTCTTTTTTTAGAACTTCGAATGTATTCATAATATTTGTTTTTAAGATTATTAATTTCTACCAGCCATTACACCTCCGTCGATATCCCAAATAGCACCAGTTACCCAAGAACTCTTTTCAGATAATAAAAATTGAATGGTCTTAGCCACATCATTAGATCTTCCTACTCGTCCAATAGGATGAAAATCGTTAAATCCTTGTAATGTTTCTTCAACTTTATCCTTTTCTATAAAAGCTTCATAAATTGGAGTTACTACTACAGCCGGTGATACCGCATTAACTCTAATATTATATTCAGCTAATTCCATAGCAAGATGTTGTGTTAATGCATGGAGACCGGCTTTTGCCATAGAGTAAGCAGAAGAAGGAGTTGCTTTAATAGCTTGCTTAGCCCACATAGAACCAATATTAACAATAGACCCGCCTCCATTCTCTATAAGTATTTTAGATGCAGCTTGATTAATAAAGAAGAAGGCACGATTGAAATTATGATAGGTATCGTAATCTGCTTCTTCGTGATCTAAAAACGATTTAGGACTAAAGTAACCAGCAGCATTTACAATATATTTTAAATTTGGCGCAATATCTTTTATCGATTTTGCAAAAGATTTAACAGCATTAGCATTACTCAGATCTAGATTTATAGCTTTTACAGACCCAAATTTAGATAATTCTTTTTCTGTATCTACTAGCTTGGATTCATTTTTACCCACAATAATGGTTTCAATACCTTCTTTTAGTAAAAGTGCAGCAGTATCTTTTCCTATACCAGAAGTTCCACCAATAATTAATGCTTGTGTATTCATAATTTTTAATTTTTGTAATTAATAAGATTACAAATATCACTATAGGTTTATGTTAAAAATGGTAATTCACATACCTAGAATGGTAATTTAGAGATGTGCTTTTTGAAATTCTCTGGGAGTAAATCCAGTGCCTTTTTTGAAGTATTTGGTAAAATAAGTAGGATCTTCAAAGCCTAAGCCATAAGCCACTTCTTTAATACAAGCGGAACGATTAGATAACCTACGTTTTGCTTCTAAAATTTTACTATGTCTAATAATATTTGCAGGTGTGTCCAGTAAGGTTTCTTTAGATACTTCGGTAAGCGTTTTTGTATTAGTACCAAGTGTATTAGCGAAATAGTCTATACTATGGAAGTTTTCTATTTCTTTAAATATTAATTTTTTGAATTCTACAGCTAGTTTATGATTAGAATTGGTTTCAATATCTAATTTTCCGTTTAATTTCTGTAACCGTTCTATTTGGAATAAAATATTTTGGAAGTAGTGATATATTTGCTCTTTATAATTAACCTCTCTATTTAAAATTTCAGATTCAATAAAAGAAGTAAGTAGATTTATTTTTCTAATATCTTGTTCTGCTAAATTTAAATAACTGCTTCCAATTTCATTAAATAAGGATAATGAAAATCGATCCATTAAATCTTCTTTACCTCTACTAATAAAGTAATCGTTAAAATGAAATAGATAACCTTCATTTGGGGAATCGTTACAAAAATAATGTATTTGATTTCGGTTTATAAAAAAAATGGTATCAGCCTCATGATCTATAGTTTCGTAATCTATATAATGACGACCAGGTTTTTTAAACCAAATAATTTGATAAAAACTATGTCTATGAGGTGTTGATACATGCTGTTTATTTATTTTGAAATAAGATTTGGCATCATTTATTTCAAAATGAAGTTTTGAATAATCGTCCTTATGTAAATCGTATCTTTTTAGGGTTTTCAAAATGGTATCTTATAGGATAGTAATATTATCTAAATTAAAAATTAACGACAATCTTTTAATGCTAAATAATGCTAATTTAACATTATTTAAAGGATGTTTAGACTACATATTTATAATACGTTTACACAAAGCTTCTGTATATACTATAATTCTTTTAGTTATTCTATTGTTATGATAATATGAATGTCTGTTTTTATCTTTTGCAAACATTATACTAATTCACTTTTTGCATATATTTATTTTCAATAGACTTAAGAAATACAGAGTTAAATTAGTGCAACAAAATTATAAGATGAATATCTGTTGGAGCAATTACATTCTGTAATTATAGAAAATATTGTAAGGGTCTTCTTTCAAAAAAAGCACTGTTTTTATTAGAGTAACTTTATTTCTTAATTTTATGAGTAAAATCCATTAAATCAAGCAATAAGTTATTGTTCCTCTCGTTATCCACTCAATGTAATATTTTTTTAAAAATTATAGTTTAAATACAGTGATAGTCTTTTTTAATAACTGTATTTAAATGGATATAATTATTTAGAAAATAAAATTTGATTCTTTAATGCAATCAACAAGAACCAAGAGTATTAATTCAAAACATTATTAACTAAATTAAAATCATACTAAGATGAAAAGAATTACCAGGGGCATTATTGTATTGTCTTCAATGATAATGCAAACTCAATTTTATAGCCAAACGTGTAGTCCGCAAGTAGAACAATCTGGATATATTATTGTAGAAGCGGAAAATTATTGTTCTAAAACAGATAAAATACCAACCAATGGTACTCAAAAATTAGTGCATCAATGGACATTAGAAACTTCAAATAATGATTTTTCTGGAACAGGATATATGACAAACCTGCCAGATGAACAATGTGAAAAATGTCCAGAGCATAACTCTCCAAAAAATGGTTCGGGTCCAGAAATGACTTATGAAATAGAGGTTCTAACAGAAGGTCTATTCAATATATGGCCGAGAGGTTTTTCTAGGGGAGGAGAATCAAATGGTGTTCATATTCAATTTGACGATAATTTTGTGTTTAATGGACCAGGAACAAATATGAGTGGCTTTAGACCTCATAGGCAATGGATATGGGAAAACGATAGTAAACCTAAAGCAGCTAAAGCTCAAATTTTTCTTACTAAAGGTTCCCATATAGTGCATGTGTATGGAAGAGACGATGGTTTTTCTTTAGATAAAATAATATTAGCTAGCGATTTAAATTTTGTACCTAAAGGAATTGAAGGATCAAAAAATACGATAACTCCTGTTACGTCAACCACACCTGTTAATACTAATAAAAAAGTTAGCGTTAAAGGAGAAGCAAAACTATGGCATAAAGTAACCTTAGAAATAGAGGGGCCTAGTACAAAAGAAACCAATAGCGATAATCCGTTTTTAAATTATAAATTAACGGGAATATTTACTAATGGAACACAACGCTTTGAAGTACCTGGTTATTTTGCAGCCGATGGTAATGCGGGAGAAACGAGCGAGGATGAAGGTAATATATGGAAAATTCATTTTTCGCCTAATATTACGGGAAATTGGAATTACGAAATTAGATTTAGAAAGGGTAACAATATTGCTATAAATTCTAATATTAATGCAGGAACAGCAGTTTCTTTAAATGGAGTAACGGGCTCATTTAATGTAGTATCAACCGATAAGACCGATGGTGATTTTAGAGGAAAAGGAAAATTATCGTACGTTGGAGAACATTATCTAAAATTTGAAGGCTCTAACAAATACTTTTTAAAAGGAGGAGTAGATAGTCCAGAAAATTTATTAGCCTACGAAGATTTTGATGGTACTTACGATAGTCCTTTTACAGACGGCGACGACGTTCCAGGCTTTTTACATGCTTATGGACCTCACGTAAAAGATTGGAAAAACGGAGACCCTACATGGAAAGGGAATAAAGGAAAAGGATTGATAGGGGCCTTAAATTATTTGGAAAGTGAGCATATAAATTCTATTTACTTTTTAGTACAAAATTATAAAGGAGATGGGGATGATGTTTGGCCTTGGATTGCACACGATAACCCAAGAGCTTTCGATTGTTCTAAATTAGATCAATGGGAAGTCGTTTTTCAACATGCACAACAATTAGGAATTATGTTGCACTTTGTGTTTCAGGAATTAGAAACCACAAAAGAAGGAGTGTTTCCTAATAGCCTTAATCTAGAACGCAGTTTGATGTACAGAGAAATTATTGCAAGATTTGGGCACCATAATGCGGTAGTTTGGAATATGGGAGAAGAAAGTGAAGATATAGATGCTAAAGCCATTTCGAAATATATTAAAGAAACTGATCCTTACGATCATATTGTAGTATTACACACTACACCCAGAGCTAGCACAAAAGAGAAAGCTTATGATCCTTTATTAGGTTTTTCTTATTTCGATGGAATTAGTTTTCAACACGGCTTTCATTCATTCTTCGATTCAGATCATGATCCAAAAAGAGATCCAAACCGTGGAGATGAAGTAAAGATATGGAGAGAAAAAAGCGCCAAAGCAGGAAGAAAATGGATTATAAATAATGATGAACAAGAGAGCTTTAGAACAGGTGTGGTTTCCGATAAGGAAGATCCAGATCATTTTCAGCATAGAGCAGAATACCTATGGGGAACTTACATGGGAGGAGGAGCTGGAGTAGAATGGTATTTTGGTTCTGAAAACTTTGTTAGAGGAAGCAATACAGATAAAGCAACATCGAATAGAGATAGAACTTTAGAAGATTTTAGAACTAGACAAAATATATACCGACAAACATGGTATGCTAGAAGTTTTTTTGAAACATTTTTGCCTTTTCAGGCTATGGAAAACCGTGACGACTTAGTTAATAATAAAAATTGGTGTTTTGCAGATCCAGGAAATGTATATACTGTTTATTTACCTAAGGGAGGTCGAGTTTCTTTAGATTTAGAAAAGAATAATAAAACATATGTTATAAAATGGCTGAACCCTAGAAATGGAGGAGGGTTAGTAGATGGTACTATTAAACAAATTTCGGGAGATGGTAAAAAAGATTTAGGATTACCTCCTTTAGATCGTAATAAAGATTGGGCTATATTAATTCAAGAAGAAGGATTGTCGTTAAATGTTAATAATGTTTTAAATACGAATGAAACCTCTATACAATATGCAGTTAATAATAAAATTTTAACATTGGATATACCTTATACAGATGGAACAATGAGACTTTTTGACCTTAATGGTAAAGAAGTAATGAAAAAAGACAAGTTAAGTAAAATTGAAGCTATCAACCTTAATACAGTTTCCAGTGGTTTATATATTTTAACTGTAGAAAATAAAAAAGGAAACAAGTTTGTAAGTAAAATAATTCTTTAATTAAGGCAAATATGTATTATTCTAAAAAATATACCCTAACAATAGTAACCATCTTTATAACATTATTAAGTGCACATGCGCAATATCCTAAAAATGTAAAAGAAACAGATTTCTATTCTCCTCCAAGTAATTTTAACGTAATCGTAAATTTAGTTGATGATTATAATGTTGATAATAATTTTTCAACAAACGACAGTAAAAAATTACAAGAAGCAATAGATTTTGTAACGAATAACGGAGGAGGTAAAATTATAATCCCTAAAGGGAATTATACTTTTGCGGATATTAGATTAAAATCTAATGTGCATATTGAAATTAATAAAAATGCAATTATTAAGCCGAATAGGAGGGTAGATGATCGTAATTATGCTATATTTTTTGTGGGTCAAAAAAATAAAGCAACCGTAGAAAATGTAAGTATTACGTGCGAAGATAGCAACGATAGATTTACAGTAGACTTTACAGGTACCAATAATAAAACAGCTAGTTTGTTTGGAATGACTAATACTAAAAACTTTTTAATTGCTAATATTAACCTGATAGATGTCCAAACACGATTTTCGGCAATTAATATGACCCATACCTATAACAATGCGGATGGTGATAATAGAGATGCCTTTAATGCAGACTTGAACTGTAATGGTAAAACAAACGATCCTAGTGATGATTCAGACGATTATTTTTTTCCAGAAAATGGAGTTATTAAAAACGTTTCTATTTTTAATGGAGATTATGGTTACGGCGTAGTACAAGTACAATCTGCCAAGAATGTATTGTTTAAAAATTTATATGGAAAAGGAGGAGTAACGTTAAGGTTAGAATCGGGAGAAGTAGCATTAAATAATTTACAACGACCAAGTGTAGGATTATCTATAGGAGGAATACACGATATATATGCAGAAAATATTAGATGTGAAGACGGTAATGCCGCACTAATGGTTTCTCCACACGCTATGCAAAATGGAAAAATTTATGCTAAAGATATTTGGTCAAAAAACACAGGATTCGCAGTTAGATTAGAAGGCGGATATACCACAAAGGCAGGATATAAAACTACAATAGGTCTAATAGATGGGACTTTTGAAAATACTGTAATACAGAATGTTCATGCCATTTATGGAGAAACAGCACAATTAAAATCGAAACACTTTAAGTTTATTTCACCAAACGTGAAAAATTTAATTACTACAACAAAAGCAAATCCAGATCCAGTATTTTCTGATGGAGCCGTTATTGGACCTTCTGGCACAGCCCTTTTAAGTGCAGGTGTAAATTTTAAAACAGAATTAACAAATATTACTTCAGAAGGTTTTGACTGTCAACCTAAATTAGTAGACACGAGAAATTTACCCGACTGTAATGATGATATAACGATAAGTATAGATGATGCCGAAGTTATAGAAGGAGAAAATTTAAAGTTTAGAGTTCGTTTAAATAAAATAGCTTCTAGAGATATTCGTATTGCTTATAAATCTGTAAATAGATCGGCTAGAAATAGAGACTTTTTACCTGTTAATGGAACAATAGTAATAGAAAAAGGAGTTACCACAAAAGAAATTATTGTAGAAACATTAAACGATGCTATTGATGAAGAAGATGAAATTTTAGTAATCGAATTATCTAAACCCAATAGAGATTTCGTGTTAAAAGGCCAAGCTGTAGGGACTATATTAGGCAGCTCTTCTACTACGTTATCTATCGACCAATTATCGCTGCCTAAAAGAAGAAATGCATTAATAGTTTATCCCAATCCAACTTCACAATTTTTATATTTAAAAAATAAAGTTACAGATGGTAAAAAAGCAGTTCTTTATAATGTACAAGGAAAAAAATACGACTTTGTAATTAATAAGGGTAAAATAGATATATCTAAACTTAGCTCGGGAGTATATTTTCTAAGATTGAATTTTGGTGATAAAGAAATAATTAATAGAATAATTAAAAATTAAGATTTTATAACGTTCTAAGTAGTGCGCTAAATTTAAAAATGGAAGCCAAGATTTGATAGATTCAAATCTTGGCTTTTTTTAATTCTTATAATCGTCGTCATTTAATAAATAGGACTTTAATTCGTCATATTTAGTAATAGCAGTAAATGTTTTTTCTTTGTCTAAAACGCTTTGAATTTGTTTCGGGATAGCCACTTTAGTTTGAAGAGTATCTTCTACAATATTGGCAAATTTTACAGGATGTGCTGTTTCTAGAAAAATCCCATATTCATTATCGGACAATTTATAATCTTTTAGTCCTAAATAGCCAACAGCTCCATGTGGATCGGCAATATAACCGTTTTCAGCTTTAATTTCTTTCATAGCTTTGCGTGTTTGGTCATCGTTAAAGCTAACAGAAGAAAAAAGCTTTTTTAAGTCCTCAAAATTATTTTCAAACAATTGTTGGATGCGTATAAAGTTGCTAGGATTTCCAACATCCATAGCGTTAGAAATAGTAGCTTTAGATGGTTTTGGAGTATAGGTTCCTGTTTTTAAATATTCTACTACAGTATCATTTACATTTACCGAAGCAATAAACTGTTTTACAGGCATCCCTAATTTATTAGCAACAATTCCCGCACAAATATTTCCAAAATTTCCACTAGGTACCGAAAACACTATTTCTTTCTCTAGTTTCTTAGTTTGCTTATAAGCGAATAAAAAATAGAATAACTGCGGTAGCCAACGTGCTACATTAATAGAATTGGCAGAAGTTAAGGTTCTATTAGCAGTAATACTTTCATCTAAAAAAGCTGTTTTTACCATTTCTTGGCAGTCGTCAAAAACACCATCTACACGTAGCGCTTTTATGTTTTTTCCTAAGGTAGTTAGCTGTCGTTCTTGGATGTCACTTACTTTTCCATTAGGATATAAAATAACCACATCAACGCCCTTAACACCTAAAAAGCCTCTGGCAACGGCACCACCAGTATCTCCAGAAGTAGCCACTAATACGGTTACATGCCCATCGTTATTTCTATTAAAATATTCCAAACACCTAGCCATAAAACGTGCTCCTACATCTTTAAAAGCCATAGTAGGTCCATGAAATAGCTCTAAAGTTCCTATGTTTTCCGAAACGGGTACTACAGGAAAGTCAAAACTAAGCACATCGGTTAAAATATCTCTTAAGTCAGCTTCAGGAATTTCGTCTCCAACAAATTGTTGAATCGCTTGATAAGCGATGTCAATATTATCCATTTTTTCGATATTCTCGAAAAACGAAGTAGGTAACGGGCTAATGCTTTCCGGAAAGTATAATCCACGGTCGGGGGCTAGTCCTTTAACAACAGCTTCTGCAAAGGATACGTTAGGGGCGTTTTTATTTAGACTGTAAAAGTTCATTCTATTTTTTTAAGTGCGAAATATCGGGTTAATAATGTGAGAGAAAAGAAATATAGACATAAGAAGCTAAATTTCTATTCTCAATTTTATTTTACTCAGAAATTATCGCTGTAAATTCAATTTCAATTACAATAGCAGGATCAATTAATTTTGAAATTTCTACCATTGTAGTAACGGGTTTTATGTTGCCAAAAAACTTCCCATGTACCTCTCCAATTTTTTCCCATTGGGAGATGTCTGTAGTAAAAATACGGGTACGTACTACATCTTCTAAGCTGCTTCCGTTTTCTTCTAAGACTTTTTTAGCCAATTCGATAACTCCAGTGGTTTGTTCCTCTAAAGTGTCTCCAGGTGCTGTAGTTCCCGATAATTCTATAGTGTTACCAATACGTACGGCTCTTGAATATCCAATTTTATCCTCCCAAGGAGAACCCGATGAAATGTTTTGTCTGCTCATTTTTAATTTAGTGTTTAGTACAAAACCTTAAATAAAGAGATTGTACATTTTATTATTATGTGATGCACAACGAAGTGCTTTATATTATTTCAGAAACTCCTTTAGCATTAATAGCCGCTACGTGGATATCAAATGTAATTCCAGTAGGAGTATATACTTTTTCAATAGCCTTAGCTACTTTACTAGCCGTTTCTTTACCTTTACTCATAGCAAATATAGAAGGGCCAGAGCCAGAAATACCAGCTCCTAAAGCTCCATTTTTGATAGCAATAGCTTTAACTTCTTTAAATTTAGGAATTAATATAGAACGCAAAGGTTCTATAATAACATCGTCAAGACTTCTTCCTAATAATTCGTAATCGCTAGTAAATAATCCAGTTATGAAGCCACCTAAATTTCCCCATTGCGTTACCGCTTTGTTTAATGGAACATTAGATTTTATTACCTTTCGGGAATCTGCTGTTTTTACTTCTATTTGAGGATGAATAATAGTCATATATAAATTCTTAGGAGTATTTAATTTTAATACATCCAAAGGCGCATAACTTCTTACTAAAGTAAAACCACCTAATAGAGCAGGGGCAACGTTATCGGCATGGGCGTTGCCACTAGCCAAGCGTTCACCTTCCATAGCAAATTTAACAAGCTGTTTAGGAGTAAAGGGCTTACCTAATAATTGGTTGGTTGCCCAAACAGCACCAGCACTGCTAGCCGCACTACTTCCTATACCGCTACCAGCTTTAATTTTTTTATAGATTTCTATATCAATACCAGTAGAAGTATCGTTAAGAGCTTCTAACATAGCAACAACAGCAACTCCAGCAACATTTTTGTTGGTAGCTAATGGTAAATCAGCGCCTTCAATTTTAGTAATGCGAACACCAGAGGTATCAGAAAGACTAATTCGCATTTCGTCTCCAACACCTTCTAGGCAACATCCAAGAACGTCAAACCCACAAGATAAATTGGCTACAGTAGCAGGGGCAAATACTTTTAAACTTTTCATTTCTTATTGCTTTCCTATCCTAATAATGTCGGCAAAAATACCAGAAGCAGTTACATCTGCACCAGCACCAGCACCTTTTACTATTAGTGGTTGTTCTGGATAACGATCGGTAAAGAAAAGTACAATATTATCGCTACCTTCTAAATTATAAAATGGATGATTGCTAGGAATATGTTGTAAGCCTACAGAAGCTTTTCCATCTTCATATTGGGCTACATATTTTAAACGACAATTTTTAGAAGAAGCTTCTTCTAAAATCGCTTCAAAATGCGTTTCGTTATTTTTTAAACTTTCAAAAAAGTCGGGAACGGTGTTGGTATCTAAACTTGCTTGCGGTAAAAAGGCGTTATTCTGAATATCAGAAAGTTCCATAATGTTGCCACTTTCACGAGCCAAAATTAAAATTTTACGAGCTACGTCTACACCACTTAAATCAATCTTAGGGTCTGGTTCGGTGTAACCTTGTTCCTGTGCTTGTTTTACAATATCGAAAAAGGTAACCCCTTTTTGATAATAATTGAATACAAAATTTAAACTTCCCGAAAGTACCGCTTGTATTTTGCGCACTCTATCTCCAGAAGCAATTAAATTGTTTAACGTATCTATAATTGGTAATCCTGCACCAACATTAGTTTCAAATAAAAAGGATGCACCGTATTCTCTAGAAAGTTGCTTTAGTTCGTTGTAATTTATGTACGTATCTGCACAAGCAATTTTATTACACGTTACAACGCTAATGCTATTAGCAAGATATTTTTTGTATACCGAAGCTATTTTGTCGGTAGCGGTATTATCTACAAAAATACTGTTACGAAGATTTAAGGATTTGGCTTTTTCAAAGAAGGTTTCTGGAGTGGCACTTTCGCCGTTTTCAAGTAATGTTTTCCAGTTTCCTAAGTCAACTCCTTCAGCATTAAATACCATTTTTCGGGAATTAGCTAAAGCAATAACGTTAATCGTTAAACGTAAATTTTCTTTTAGAAAAGTATCTTGTTGTTGTAGTTGCTCTATAAGTTTGCCACCTACATTACCTACACCCGTAATAAATAGATTAAGCTGTTTGGTACTTACTTCAAAAAAGGCTTCGTGAAGAGAGTTTAAGGCTTTGTCAATGTCTTTTTTAGCTATAATTACAGATATATTTTTTTCGGAAGCTCCTTGTGCTATAGCTCGAATATTTACATTGTTTTTTCCAAGAGTACTAAACATTTTACCGCTTAACCCTTGATGATTTACCATATTATCTCCAACTAAAGCAAGTATAGCAATATCATTTTCAATGTTAGTAGGTAATACTTTTCCTTTAGAAATTTCAAATTCAAAAGCAGCATCAATAGTAGTTTTTGCTTTATCGGTATCTTTACTTTCTATAGCTAAACAAATAGAATGTTCGGAAGAAGCTTGAGTAATTAAAATTACATTTATTTTTTCTTGATATAAAGTTTCGAATAAACGTTTTGAGAAACCAGGAATGCCAACCATACCACTTCCTTCTAAAGTAAGTATAGATACGTTTTCGATATGACTAATTCCTGTTACGGCTTGAGAACGATTGATTACTTTGCGAGTAATTAGAGTCCCAAAATCGTTAGGAGAAAAAGTGTTTTTTATAGATATTTGAATGTTTTTTTCTAATACAGGCTGTATTGTGGGAGGGTAAATTACTTTAGCACCAAAGTGAGATAATTCCATAGCTTCCTGATATGAAATATGAGAAACAGGTTTAGCTTGTTTTACAATACGGGGATTGGCTGTAAACATTCCACTTACGTCAGTCCAGATTAATAATTCTTCAGCATTGGTTGCTGCAGCTAAAATAGCGGCTGTAAAATCGGATCCACCACGACCAAGTGTTGTAGGTTCTCCAGTTTCAGTTTTAGCTATAAAACCAGGAAACAAAACTACTTTGTGCGTATTGTTCTTTACAAAAGTGGTTACTTTAGAATTAGTAACTTCATAATTTATGGTTACTTTTTCGGCTTCAATAGCGGTTATATATTCTCTAGAGTCTTGAAGAATTAAATCTAATCCGTCCACTTTGGCGGCTTCAGAAATAATATATGAAGATAAAATTTCTCCAAAACTAGCAATAACGGAAGCTGTCTTAGGAGAAAGTTCACTTAACAGAAACGCACCTTCACATAAAGATTCTAAATCGTTTAGTTTAGATTTTACGGTACTAATTACGCCGCTTTGGTTGGTAACAGGAATTAATTCGCGTACGGTGTCTAAGTGCCTCTTTTCAATATCAACTAATGTTTCTTTATAATTATGGTCTTTAGCAGCAGCTTGTGCGCCTGCTTTTAATAGTAAATCGGTAATACCACCTAAAGCAGAAACTACTACAAATAAATTATTTTTTTTACTATAATTGGCTACAATTTGTAACACTTGTTTTATGGTTTGCGCGGTTGCAACAGAAGAACCTCCGAATTTTAGAACGTTCATAGAATGTGTTTTTAAATTTAATTATTGAAAATATAGTTCGAAATACTATAATTAAGGAATGTTTGAGTAAATATGAATTAACCCCAAAGGGTAGTGGCAACAGTTACTAATGAGTTTTGGGTTCCTCCTAAAATCATTATTGCATTTGTATTGTACAAGGTGCTGCTTTTCATATTAAAAATCCTTTTCAATTTAAAGGAGCAAAAGTAAGGATTTTTATAATTTTTTGAAGTATCATTTCTTCCTTAGCTAGCCACTTATTTGTGATATCTCTTTTTGAAAAGAAATGAGGCTCCTTTAATTGTTTAATTTTTTAGAGGAATTTGATTTCCTATTTATACAAAAAAACTAGAGTGTTGTTTATCTGCGTCTATTATTATTTTTATTGGCTTTTCGTTTTGCAAAAAACTCTTGCTTTCTCCGTTGTTTTTCTTTTTCAAACTCTTTCTTTTCGGCAGCAGTCATAGGCTTATCTGTTTGCGGAAAAGGAGTATTGGTAATAACAGGAATTTTTTTCTTGATTAATTTTTCAATGCCTTTTAAAAATGCATTTTCTTCGGGTTCGCACAGGGATATTGCTATACCATTTTTGCCTGCTCTACCCGAACGTCCAATACGATGCACATAAGTTTCAGAAATATTAGGGATATCGTAATTAATTACATATTTAAGTTGATCAATATCAATACCTCTTGCAGCAATATCTGTAGCAACTAAAACTCTAATATTTCCAGATTTAAAGTTGATTAGAGCTTTTTGCCTTTGATTTTGTGCTTTATCCCCATGTATTGCAGCTGCTGTAATATTGTTTTTTTTTAAATTTTTAACAATTTTATCGGCACCATGTTTGGTTTTGGAAAATAGAAGTGCCTGTTCTATAGAGGCGTCTTCGAGGATATAGTGTAACAAATCTTTTTTAGAAGATTTATTGGTCATATATACAAATTGCTGAATTGTTTCTGCGGTAGAAGAAACAGGGTTAACCTCTATTTTTACAGGATTTTTTAGAATAGTATTGGATAGCTCTAAAATATTTTTTGGCATAGTTGCCGAAAAGAAAAGAGATTGTCGCTTCTGAGGAATAATTTTTACCAGTTTTTTTACTTCATGTACAAATCCCATATCTAGCATTCGATCTGCTTCATCCAAAACAAAGTATTCAATATGTTTTAGGCTTATAAAGCCTTGATTCATTAAATCAATTAGTCGACCAGGAGTAGCAATAAGAATATCTACACCTCTATTTAAGGTTTTTATTTGCGAATTTTGGTTAACACCACCAAAGATTACAGTATTATTAAGTTTGGTATGCTTACTAAAATCTTTAAAATTATCTTCTATTTGTATGGCTAGCTCACGCGTAGGGGTTAAAATTAAAGCTTTAATTTGTTTTTTATGGTTTCCTAATTTTTCTTGTAGGTGTAATTGCTCTATAATAGGAAGTGCAAAAGCAGCAGTTTTACCAGTTCCTGTTTGTGCTATTCCTAGTATATCTTTATGCTCTAAAGCAGCCGGTATGGCTTTGCTTTGTATTGGGGTGGCATTTTCGTATTTTTTGTCTTCAAGAGCCTTTAATATTGGGGCGCTTAGCGACATGGTGTTAAATTTCATTGTAATTGTTTTTCTCGTGTTAATAATTTTAGAATGCTTCGAACACGAGAATTTCGAAGAAGTTGTGTACTTTATAATGTGTTTGTTAAAATGGTAAGTGCAAGAAACAACCCTCAAAGATAGGGTACATTCTTAGATAAACAATTAAATTATTAAAATGGTATGTGTTTTTTATTGTGTTGTTTTTTTGATAATGAAAAAGTTAACATCTTTTTTTAGCTCTAATTTGTGCCTCTAACTGATCCCATAATTCTTCAGGAATTTGCTCTAAAAGGTTCATTTGTCCAGCACCTTTTAACCATTCTCCTCCATCAATAGTAATTACTTCACCGTTCATATAAGCAGAAAAATCTGAAACTAGATAAGCTGCTAAATTAGCAAGTTCCTGATGTTGCCCAACACGACCAAGCGGAACTTTTTTTGCCATATCAAATTTTCCTCTAATGGATTCTGGTAATAGCCTGTCCCAAGCTCCTTTTGTAGGGAAAGGACCAGGAGCTATGGCATTAAATCGCATTCCATATTTTGCCCATTCTACAGCCAAGGAACGTGTCATAGCTAGAACTCCTGCTTTAGCAGTAGCACTAGGTACTACATAGGCAGATCCAGTCCAAGCATAAGTGGTTACAATATTAAGTACAGTAGTGTTTTTCTGTTTGGTGTTTATCCAATGTTTTCCAAAAGTAAGCGTACAATTTTTAGTTCCTTTTAAAACAATATCTATAATAGTATCAAAAGCATTTGCAGAGAGCCTTTCTGTAGGTGCAATAAAATTTCCAGCGGCATTATTAAGTAGTACATCTACGGAGCCAAAAGTATCAATAGCTTGTTGGTGCATGTTTTTTACTTCTTTAATGTTTCTAACATCGCAAGCTATTGCTAAGCATTTACTTCCTGTTAATTGTTCAAGTTCCTCTTTTACAGCGGTAAGTTTATCTATATTTCTAGAAGTTATAATCACATTGGCACCAAGTTCCATAAAATAGGTAGTCATGGATTTTCCAAGACCGCTCCCCCCACCAGTTACTACAATAGTTTTACCTTTTAAAGCATCGTCGCATAACATTTTATCTGTAAAATTCATTTAGTATAATTTTTATTGAAGATACAATTTTTAATGTTTGGAATAGTAGATTATGTAATAAAGTGTTTTTTTAGAGAATCCCATACTTCTGTAAATAAGGTTTCTATTTTTGTTTTTAGTATTTCAGAACCATACAAAGGATCTATTGGAGTGCTTTTTTGAGAAGAAAATGCTAGTATTGAGGCTTCTAAAGAATTAGTTATTAGGTAGTTTATTTGGCTAGCTTCTGCGAATTGATATTCAATAATACTGTTTTTAGAGTTTGTGCCTTTAATATAGAAAATAAAACTAGCATAGCTAGCATCTTCTGTTTTGTGTTTACTTATTAAGGCTAAAAAACTTCGTAATATTGGAGTTAACTCTAATGTTTTTTCAATTGTTGCGATATCTATAAGCAAATGATATACCGGTTTTGATTTAGTAGATTTTAAAATTATGTTTAATACAGAAATAATAGCTTTTGCGGAAACTTCTTTTATATGAAAATCATACCTTAAGTTAGTATCGTTAGTTATAATAGAAGTTTTAAAGCAATCGCTTTTATATCCTCTAATAAATGGAGCAAAGCCAGCGGCTTGTTCTTCTAATATGTGTTGATGAATTTTAGTGTAAGGTATGGATATCTTCATAATTATCTAGAATACTTTTTTTCCCAAAGAGGGCGCTCTATAGTTTCAAGTAACTGCTTTTCAATTATTGGGCTCCAAAGTGTTTTTCTTTTTTTTGACTTTAAAAATGGATAAGCAATAGTAGTTTTTTTTGAAGGTATTGGGATGCTGTTTTTAGTAGTATTTTTTAGAAAAAGTAAGGTACTCGTTTTTTCTTGGATGGCTGTCTTTTGCTGAATAGTTCCTTTTTTTAATTGTTCTAAATAACCACCTCCATCTTCAATATTGTTAATTAGTATTACTGATTTGTCAAGTAATTGCTGTACTAATTTTTCAATGTAGATTACGTTTTTAGTAATAGATGAATTTATTTGTAGCGCGTTGTTGTTTAATTCTTCACAAATTTTGGGGATAGATTGTAAATCTTCTTTATAAAAAACAAAGTGTTTAGGAGTGGATAAATAATAATCTACTCCTGCAAGAATAGCGATTTGTTTTTCTGTAGCAGTAAAAATGTCGTTTATTTTAGTGTGTAAGCCACTTAAATTACGTTTGCTTTTGTGTTGGATAATTTTACAGATAGGTTTTATTCCTATTTGTGTTGCTAAAATAGTATGTAAAATACGTAGTGTTTTTATTTTTGCAATTTCTAGGTACATGTCGGTACTTAAAGATACATGGTAATGAATAGTAGTATTTTTAGGTAAAGACAGTTTTTTAGAATATTGTATTAATTGACTTATAGTATAGCTTACCTGTTGCAGTATTGTAGCGCCTGCATTATGAAAAGTGGTTAGATTAATACTTAAATGGGTAGCTTTATTTTTTAAAGCGGAACGCATGGTTATAAAATCAACTTTTGCATTGGTGTACCAGTTTCCTGTTTTACTAATTTTTCCAATACAATCATATAATATAGTTACTTGTTTGTTTTTTAGTAAAAGAGTGTCGTGTAAAGGTTCTAAAAAATAGCATTGAATAATAAGTTCGCAATTAATGTTTTTTAATAGAGTGTCTAAATTTGTTTTTGGGTTAAATAGTGCTATGTATATAGTAGTTATTTCGTTATTTATTACTTCCAAAAGTTCGGTATTAGCTTTTTTTTCGTCCGAAACTATACAGTAATAAGTTGCGGAAGGCTGTGTTTTATAGTTTATGGAAATAGCTTTGCTTAAGCTGTTTTTAGTGTAAAATGGTAATGTGCTAATACCATCTGAGTTAGTATGAATTAGATTTTGATAATTTTCTCCTTTAAGTATATATTGGATTTGTTGTTTCCATTGTTTTTCAGAAACAGGAGGAAAATGAGAGAATAATATGTTATCCATCGGTGTTGGAAGAATCGTATTCAATAATAAAAATGTCTTCGTTTTCTTTCTTTAAAAAATAAGTCTCTCTAGCAAACTTTTGAAGTTCTACGGTGTCTTGAAGCTTCTTTACTAGTTTTTTGTCCTTCGTAATTTCGTTGAGGTAGTATTTTTTGTTTTCCTCAATTTTATTAATTTCTTGACTTAGTTCTCTATGAACTAGCCATGAATTGGTGTCAAAAAACAGCATCCATACAACAAAGAGAATTCCGATAATTATATATTTAGGGTATTTTTTAAACATAACTAGGTTGCAAATATATTAAAATTAGAACCTAGACATAGATTTATTTCTTAATCACTTTTTCTGTGGTTACTTGCTTATTATTAGAATTTATAGTGTAAAAATACAATCCATTTTCTAATGAACTAAGATTGGTATTCCAATTGCTTTGTGAAGGTGATAATTTATTAATTAATACTAAAGTTCCATTAATATCATAAAAATGAATGTTATCTAATTGTTGATTTTTGTTAGTTAATAGACTTGAAGTTGGATAAATAGAAATACTTTCAGAAATACTAGGAATAATATTATTAATAGAAAGTGTTGAATCTGTCTCCGAAGCCTATATTACTGCATTAGTAATCATGGTTCTGAAATTAGAATCGGACTGGTAATCTCTCGCATTGTGACCCGTGCGGTGTAAAAAGATTTAAACCCACTAACTACTTTATTAGGAGTGTTATCATCGTCATACGAAAGAGAGGTTTTGTACCAAGTAATAGGTCTAGGAACGTCAAAAGACCTACTGCCGGTTGATCTTACTTGTAATAAAACAGTATTGTCGGTACTTAATTGACAGCCATTTCTTTCCCAATAGTAATACTCTTCACTTTTTCGCCAAGTTGCTCCAATATGATCCACTGTAGGATGACTTGTTTTTAGAACATCCATTATAGCATCGGTATTATTGTTGGAGTGGTTTGGACTAGTTTGTACAATGCCACCAACAAGTTTGTTATAAAAAGGCCAAACTGTATCTTTGTAGGTATCTGTAGCTGCATGTATGCCAATAAACCCACCGCCATTTTCTATATAACCTTTAAAACTTGTTTTTTCTGAGTTATTAAGTAAGTGTGTGTTTCCGTTTGTGGTATCGCTACCAGATGTATTTAAGAATACTACAACATCAAATTTGTAATTTCCATTTTCCACAAAATCTGAGGAAGTAAATATTGCAGAATTATTTGTTTCTACGGTATTTCAATTATTGTTTATAGCACCTAGTTCTTTAAACATCTCTCGCCCTTGAGTTATTGACTGATGAAAAAAAATCATTAGTTTTATAGAAAACGAGTACATTTCGTGTATATGCTGTTAATATTGGTGTAGTAATAAAAATTAATTGAAGTATAAAAATTTTTATAATTATATTTTAAGTGTTAAAAGAGTGTTCCTACAGTAACTTTAATTATTGTTTGTATTCTTAACTTTTAAAATAATGGGTTAATCAAGTTTTCCATTTTCCTTAAATCGTTATGAAAATTTGTAGTCCCATCAAAAACGAAATTTACCTTGTGTTTTAAAGGCTCTATAAATTTATTATGCATTGGAGTTATGTGATTTTTGAACTGAAAAAGAATACTTTCTTTAGTTCTTCCACGTTCTTTCGAATCTCGTTTTATGCGCCTTTTAATCCTAGTCGATTCTGGAGCATCAATAAATATAGTAGTGTTGCAAAGTTTGTTTATTTTAAGGTTGTTCAAAATTAAAATTCCTTCTAAAACTAAAACTTTTTTAGGAGTTATTCGTTTTGTTTTATCAATTCTATTGTGAATTTCAAAGCTGTAGATGGGTTTGTCTATTGCAAGACCGTTTTTTAAGTAATTAACATGTTTAATAAGAAGTTTAAAGTCCAAAGCATTTGGATGGTCAAAATTTACGGCCTTTCTATCAGTAATTGATATGTGAGACATGTCATTATAATAATCGTCTTGCGAAATAAAATTGATAGACTCTTCTCTAAACTTTTGTTTTAATAAATTAACAAAAGTGGTTTTACCACTAGCTGTTCCTCCAGTAATCCCAATTACATACATTGTTATTTATTCATCTAAATTAATATCGTTCCAAATAAGTGCCGCACCACCCATAATAGCAGGATTTTTATTAATAAGACCCGATTCTAAAAGTTTTACTTTCCCCTTATATATCTGTAGTAAATTTTCTTCTAAATATTTTTTTGTTGGCTCTATAATCCAATGCCCACTTTTAACAAGTCCTCCCATCATAAAAATAGCTTCTGGTTGTGTAAAAGCGACAAAATTAGCTAGAGCAGACCCTAAAACTTTACCAGTATATTTATATGTTCTTAAAGCTATAGGGTCGCTGTTTTCTGCTGCTTTAGTTATTTTTTCACCATCCAAGTCGTTATAAGAAAGAGTCCTTAGTTCGCTTTTGTCCATATGTTTAGCTAACATGTGCATAACAGTACGCTTTAACCCAGTTGCAGATACGTAAGCTTCTAGACCACCTTTTACACCAAGTCCAGTAAGCCTTCCATCTCCAAGCGTAATATCTATATGTCCAAGTTCTCCAGCAAAACCGTCGTACCCATCAATTAATTTTCCATTGGCAACAATACCACCTCCAAAGCCAGTACCAAGAGTAACAGCAATAAAATCGGTCATGTTTTTAGCTTTCCCAAAAAGCATTTCGCCAAGGGCAGCAGCACTAGCATCATTCATTATTTTTATAGGAAGATCTATACGTTGGTTAAGCTTTTCAACAAAAGGAACAATTCCTTTCCAGTTTAAATTTGCAGCATTTTCAATGGTTCCGTTTTTACTGGAAGCATTGGGAGCACCAATTCCTACACCTATAAGTGTAACTTCTTTAAGAGTTTTTTTTACTAGAGAATGAATTTTTAAAGTTAATTGATCCAGGTAATCATCTATATTTTGATAATCACTGGTGGAAAAAGAAATGTCTCCAAGGCTTTCTCCGTTTTTAGTAATTAAACCTATTTTAGTATTGGTGCCACCAATATCTATACCTGCAACTACCTCCATGGAATGTTTTTTTAGATTATAAAACTTATCTGTTCGAATAAACTTTTGTTAATATAATTATCATATTAGCTAAAATAAGCATTATAACAATTGGCTCTAGTTATTTTTCTTAGCCAGATAGCTGTTTTGTTTTTTGTTTATAAATCAAATTGATTAAACAAGTAATAGATACTTCTGTTTTTCGTAAATTTGCGGACTTATAATAGAATACAATTCTTTTACGTATGATTCACTTTTTTGGAAATCCAAATCAAAAAGTATTTGCTGTACAAACTAGCACAGAAATTTCTTTTGAAAATATTCAAAAACTGTCTTGGTTATTTGGCGATCAATCTAAAATAGAAGCTACTACAATAAATGCTTATTTTGTAGGCCCTAGAGCTGCAATGATAACACCATGGAGTACTAATGCTGTGGAAATTACGCAGAATATGGCTATTGAGGGGATTATTCGTATTGAAGAATTTTTGGCTTCTACAGAAGCATTTGCAGATTTTGATCCAATGCTTTCCGAAAAATTTGAGAGTCTTAATCAAGAAATGTTTGCTATTAATGTTGTGCCAGAAACAGTACTTCCTATAGAAGATATTGCAGCATATAACATTAAGGAAGGACTTTCTTTAAGTGATGAAGAAGTAGCGTATTTGGAAGGGGTAGCTACAAAAATTGGTCGTAAATTAACAGATTCCGAAGTTTTCGGGTTTTCGCAAGTAAACTCGGAACACTGCCGACACAAAATATTTAACGGTACTTTTGTAATTGATGGAAAAGAAAAACCAACTTCTTTATTTAAGTTAATAAAAAAGACATCGCAAGAACACCCTAATGGTATTGTATCGGCATATAAAGATAATGTAGCCTTTGTAAAAGGTCCTAAAGCAACACAATTTGCGCCAAAAACAGCTAACAAACCAGATTATTATCAAGAAAAGGAATTTGAAAGCGTTATTTCTTTAAAAGCAGAAACACATAATTTTCCAACCACAGTAGAGCCTTTTAATGGGGCTGCAACTGGAGCAGGAGGGGAAATTAGAGATCGTTTAGCAGGAGGAAAAGGTTCTTTGCCTTTAGCAGGAACAGCGGTATATATGACATCGTATTCCCGATTAGAAGAGAATCGTCCTTGGGAACAAAAAGTATTAGAGCGTCAATGGCTATACCAAACGCCAATGGATATTTTAATTAAAGCCTCTAATGGAGCTTCTGATTTTGGCAATAAATTTGGGCAACCATTAATTACAGGTTCAGTATTAACTTTTGAACATGAAGAAGAGGCTCGTTTAATAGGCTTTGATAAAGTAATTATGCAAGCAGGTGGTATTGGCTATGGAAAAGCAGAACAAGCCATTAAAGAAAAGCCTAATACAGGAGACGAAATTGTGATTCTTGGAGGAGAAAATTATCGTATTGGTATGGGAGGGGCAGCAGTTTCTTCGGCAGATACAGGAGGGAATAGTTCTGGTATTGAATTGAATGCTATACAGCGTTCTAATCCAGAAATGCAAAAGCGAGCAGCCAATGCTATCCGTGGAATGGTAGAAAGCGATGAAAATTCTATTGTTTCGATACACGACCATGGAGCAGGAGGACATTTAAATTGTTTGTCTGAATTAGTAGAGGAAACAGGAGGAAAAATTAACTTGGATAAATTACCAGTAGGAGATCCAACACTTTCTGCTAAAGAAATTATAGGAAACGAGTCGCAAGAGCGTATGGGATTAGTAATTGATTCTAAAAGCTTAGAAACACTTACTGAAATTGCAGAACGTGAACGTGCTCCAATATATAACGTAGGAAAGGTTACAGGAGACGATAGGTTTACTTTTGAGTCGGCAACAACAGGTGAAAAACCTATGGATTTGAACTTGGAAGACATGTTTGGAAGTTCTCCAAAAACAATTATGACTGATGGGTCGGTAACTTATAAATATGAAGATTTAAGTTATGAAGCTTCAAAAACAGAAGACTACATTAAGCAAGTACTACAATTAGAAGCAGTAGCTTGTAAAGATTGGTTAACGAATAAAGTGGATCGTTGTGTAGGAGGAAAAGTAGCGAAACAACAATGTACAGGACCCTTACAATTACCACTAAACAACGTAGGGGTAATGGCGTTGGATTATAATAGCACTAATGGAGTAGCAACCTCCATAGGACATTCGCCGTTAACAGGATTAATAGATCCTGCTGCAGGGAGTAAAAATGCCATAGCAGAATCTTTAACTAATTTAGTTTGGGCACCCTTAGAAGAAGGCTTAAAATCGGTATCGTTATCGGCTAACTGGATGTGGGCATGTAATAATAAAGGAGAAGATGCACGTTTGTACACAGCGGTAGAAGCGGTTTCGGATTTTGCAATTAGCCTTGGAATTAATATTCCTACAGGAAAGGATTCATTATCTATGAAGCAAAAATATCCAGATAAGGATGTAATTGCTCCAGGAACAGTAATTATCTCTGCTGCGGGGCATTGTAACGAAATTAATAAAGTAGTAGAACCTGTATTTCAAAAAGAAGGAGGAGCTATCTATTACATTAATATTTCCGAAGATAACTTTAAATTAGGTGGGTCTTCTTTTGCACAGGTTTTAAATAAAATAGGTAACGAAGCACCAACTATTAAAAACGATGCTAATTTTGTAACGACTTTTAATACTGTTCAACAATTAATTAACGAAGGGCAAATTCTTGCAGGGCACGATATTGGCTCGGGTGGTCTAATTACTACACTATTAGAATTATGTTTTGCAGATGTTGATTTAGGAGCAAATATAGATTTGTCTAACCTTAATGAAGCAGATACAACTAAGGTGTTATTTGCAGAAAACATTGGATTGGTTTTTCAAGCTAAAGAAAATGCTGTTATAGAAACAGTATTATCTAAAGAAAATATTAAATTTAATAAAATAGGAACCGTAGTAGAGAGCGACCGTTTAAGCCTTAAAAATGAATCAGATTCTTTAAGCTTATCTATTTCTGAATTACGTGATGTTTGGTTTAAAACCTCTTATTTATTAGATCAAAAACAAAGTGGATTAGCAAAAGCAAAAGAGCGTTACGAAAATTATAAAAACCAAGCGTTACAATTTATCTTCCCAGTAGATTTCGATGGTAAAAAACCAGAAGTTACAGGAAAAAGACCAAAAGCAGCTATTATAAGAGAAAAAGGAAGTAATTCCGAGCGAGAAATGGCGAACTCTTTATACTTAGCAGGTTTTGATGTGAAGGATGTACATATGACGGACTTAATTTCGGGTCGTGAGACCTTAGAAGATGTTCAGTTTATTGGTGCTGTAGGAGGGTTCTCTAATTCGGATGTATTAGGATCCGCAAAAGGTTGGGCAGGAGCGTTTAAATATAACCATAAAGCTCGTACTGCGTTGGAAAGTTTCTTTAAAAGAGAGGATACTCTTTCGGTAGGGATTTGTAACGGATGTCAGTTATGGATAGAGTTAGGACTTATGGATCAAGAGCAAACGCAAAAGGCTAAAATGCTTCATAACGACTCTAATAAACACGAGAGTAATTTTACTTCTGTGAAAATTCAAAAGAACAATTCGGTAATGCTTTCTAATTTAGAAGGTACAACTCTTGGTGTTTGGATTTCTCATGGAGAGGGAAAGTTTAGTTTACCGGCATCCGAACAATCTTATAATATTGTAGCAAAGTATGGCTACCAAGATTATCCTGCGAACCCTAATGGATCGAGTTATAATACAGCAATGTTAGCTACTAAAGATGGTAGACATTTAGCAACAATGCCGCATATTGAGAGATCTATTTTTCAATGGAACTGGGCAAACTACCCAGCAGGTCGTAAAGACCAGGTAAGTCCTTGGTTACAGGCTTTTGTAAATGCGAGGGTTTGGATTGAAAAGCAATAATTAAATAATTTGTATTATCTATTCATAATTATTATGGATGTTATTGTTTATTCCGTCGAAAAATATTTTAGATGTTAAAATATTCTTATCTCTATATGTAAAAAGCTTGTACTCGTTAGGAAAAAATGAGTTAGTAGTTTTTCTTACATATTTTAAAGTTTTAGCATTATTTAAATTAATTAGTTCCATTTTTTGATTTTAGTGTTAGACTTGTTATATCATTTCTACTGTAATATGATTTTATTAAATACCTCTATAACTATATTTATTTTGTTATTATAGTTCTCAAAAAAAAGAATAAAATTTAAGTCATTTTAACAAAAAAGTACCGAGAGCATAACTCTCGGTACTTTTAGTTTTCTGCATTTAATTAATAAATATTTACTGATAATTAATTAAAGTATTTTTAAAATTTAATTAATAAATAACTTTTCAACAGATATTACGTCAGAGCTATCTTTATTCAGTATAGTTACGATATATAAACCAGTGGCAAAAGAAAAAACAGGAATACTAACTTCTTCAGACTTAGCAATTGTTTCGTATAGTTTTTTACCTGTAAGATTATTAATTGTAATATGCTGACCAATAGTTAAATTAATAATATTAACCTTTTCACTTGTTGGATTTGGAAATAATAGAATATCGGTATTGAGATTAGCACTATTAGTAGTGTCAAATCTAGCTCCAACAGGAATAATTTCCCATTTTTGGTTATTGTTATTAATATTAAAAGAATAAGTAATTACGTTGGTATTCAATCGGCCAAAATTACGGTCTAAACTTTGTGTTAAACAATGTAAAGGTTTAAGAATAAAGTTTCCACTATTATTAACACTTATTTTCCATTTTTGATGATCTCCTAATGCGCTAGTATAGGTTGCTACTTGCTCATTATTAGCACATTTTGCAAAAGGAACTTCTAAAAAACCTTCAGTTGCTTGATTTTTAATAGTGTAAACATTATCTCCTTGATGAGTGAAAATCCATTTTTGAATTCCTCTATTAGAAGGGTTTGTCATATATGTTTTATCATCATCATTAGGTCTAGAAACTAATCTTTGATTAGAAGTTGTAGAACCTATGTAATAAGCACCATCGACAATTAATTGCTCACTCAAATCTAATGAAGGCACAGTAGGGGTAGGCGTACTACAGCTATAAGTTAGAATTAGTTTAGGAGCTTTAGCTCCTCCTTCTTTAGAAACAAACGATACATCATTACCATTAGTTTGACGCACGATTAGACTAATAGTTTGATTAGGAGTAATATCAGAAAGTTCCCATTCATAAGCAGTATTTAAATTATAGTTAGAATTTAAGCTACCGATTACTGCAGTTCCCTGTGGTCTGTTAGTAGATGAAATGTTAGCTTCATTCCAATTGTTAGAAGTTCCTTTAATTATTTCAATAATTCCAGAACCACTATCACTACCTACGCTTAATTGAAGTTTAACACTTGTAAGAACACCAGGTGTATTTGGAATTCTAAATTTTAAATAAGTTTCTCTTTTGCCAGATTCGACTCTAAGTTCGGTATTGTTAAAAGCGGTGTCATTTTGTAAATAAGCATCTTGGTCTACCGTTACTGTTATGTTCTCGTTACAATTACTGGTAGTTGGCGAAGTAGGAGGTGTTGGAACAGCAGGGGGTGTTGGAGCGGAAGGAGTGTTAGAGCAGTTAATTTCTATAGAAACCCAACGACCCCTAGAAAAAGCAGTTCCATTGCCTTCTGCAATTTCTCCATTAGTTACGGAGTTAAATTCAACTCGAATTTCATCTCCATTGTTTAGAGCAATGTTTTCCCAAATATTACTAGCAGGGGTGTAATCAGGGCTTCCAGTACCAAAAATTCTAGGATTTTGAAACACTTCTCTTTGTGTAACACCATTGATAGAGATTCTATATTCACTCTCACCATCTAGCTCTGTTAATGTATTCAACTTTAAATTGTAAGTTCCTGTAATTCCATTGAAAGTGGTAGTTGCGGCGGCAAAAACGTTTTTGAATTGAGCGGCATTAATACCTACAGCATTTCTATCATTATCCACATAGGCAGAAGAAAAGCCAGTTATATTTCTGTTAGTGAAATCTGATATTGCATCCAATATTGAAGAATTATTACAGTTCCCTGTTGTGGGTGGTGTAACAGGAGGAGTAGGGTTATTTTTCCCAGAACAAATGGTTTCTTCTCTATTTAAACCTTGAGGATTAGTTACTCCATTTTTAAACAATACAACTCTATCAATTAAATGATTTTTAGAGCGTCCAGAAATTTCCATAGTATATATTCCAGCAGTATCAAATTCAGCAAAAATTCTATGCGCATCAAAATCACTAGTGGAAGTTACCCATGTCCAATCGGTAGAGCTACTTAAGTAAACTTTAAACCAACCATTACTGCCTGCTCCTGCAGGATTAGGAGATTTGCCAGAACCTTTAGGAAAAATACGATTTGTATCTCTTTCAGCATAAAAATCGGAAGCATCTGGGAATCGTAACCAGCTATCATTATGTTCAGTACTATTGTTCCCTTTACCTACTCTACTTCTCCATCTAAATTCGTATTTACCAGGACTATTAATACGAATTTTGGTTGTAATTATTCCATTTCCAGGAGTTCCAAAACTATCGTTTCCTAACCATTCAATAAAACTGCTACCACTAAATCCATCTCGATCAGACTTTATTTCCCAAGATGTTCCCGTTGTATTTAAGTTTTCGGTTTCTATAACTACAATGTTATTCTTTTCTTCAAAATCAAAATCACAGTTTTCGTTAGTAGTTGGAGGGGTAGGATTACTCACTACAGGCAGAGAAGTTATAGGCTCGTTAGTTATTAAAGCAACCCAATCTAAGTTAGCATTACTAGGTGGATTACCAATACTTCTGTTACCACCACCACTAATACTACGTATGTTTCCGTCTCTTAAATCGCCACCGTTTCTAGGATCAAACCATTTTACAGTATAATTTCCAGATTGTCTATTAAGATTTAAGTTAGTGCTTCCACCATTTTCTAAAAGAATAATATAAGATTTACCTTCTTCGGCTAAGCAATTTGCAGAACCCGATACTAAATTGTCTTTGTTTGACATTTTCCAAACATTAAGATTGTATTTTTTAAAGAAATCGATAATAGCAATTCTCGTCCAATTAAATAGTGTGCTAAAACGATCAAAATTTTCAGTTCTAAAATCTCCTTGAGAACCGCCATACCACATTACTCCGATACCACCAGCAATTAATGTTTTCCACAAAACATGTACCCTAGCTCTTTTAGAGTCAACTTGTTTATTGTTTATGTCTGCATTTGTAAATACACCATCTCTACCTGAGTTTTGTTCGTCACTAGCAACAGCCCAAGGAATACCATTTTCTCTAGAGTTATTAATCCAAGTTAGAATTCCACTATCTCCATTATATCCATCTCTAATATTGTTTGAGGTTTGGATAGATGCACCAGTAAGCTTGGCATTATTACTAAGTAAATAATTATAAATTTTGTTATGTCTACCAGGATAGGTGTGTAAGACTCTATGGTTTTGCCAAGGGTCTATATCGGCCAACCAATTAATTTTAGGTAACGGGTCGTTAGAACCACTAATAATACCGTCAGGACCTCCATATTCTTCAGAGATGTTCCACTCTATAGCTAAGTGATGCCCAAAACGAGCAACCATTTCGCGGTAAAAAATTCTCATTATATCACCTGTAATACGATCAGAATTTTCGGATTCAGACAACTTGTAGTGCATCATTAAACCTTGTTCTTCAGCATGGTCAAATACAACTTCCCATTGAGCAAGTTTAGAAATATCATAAATAAATTTATTTTGGTTGAATTGACTATCACCTCTTAGCCAAGGACTAACAGATCTATCATCACCTCCAAACAAAGACATAGAAAAAGAATTCATTTTTTCGTTTCTTAAATAATTAAGAGCTCCAATAATACCTCTCCCTTTTCCTCCATCCCAAGTGGGGTCTCCATTTTTGAAGTCAGAAACATGTGGTGTAAATCTGTGTTCGTCATTATTACCACCACCACCTTCGGAATCAAATTCGTGATAGTGTAATATGTTCTCTGGCGAGTCTGGACCTAATTTTAAAAAATACTCTCCTGTTTCAGAAAAACGTAAGTATCTTTTCTGATTATTATTTCCATTAGATATTGGTAATAATCTACCTTTGGCTCTTAAGTCTACACCTGTTTTGTTGCTTCTAGAAATAGTACCTATATCTCCAGTTATTCTACGAGTGGGGCTAGGTAAAGTGTTTACTGTTGAAAGAGCTACATTGTTACCTTCGTAGTATAATAACTCGTATGTCCAAATTCCAATTTCATTAGGTCTTAATATTGCTTTAAAAATAGATCCCGAAGTAGCATTACTATTTTCGGCATTACCATCTGCAGCAAAAAAACCAGGAACCCTGTAAGAATTACCCGATGGGCTTTTAAAAACAACATCTAAACGATGATTTCTAAAAGTATTATTTGTTTCGGTAATATTTTTTCCAATATCAAAGGAAAGTTCAATTTTGTGCCATTTTCGTAATTCTCCAGTAATAGTTTGAGCTTTTAAACATAGGCTGTAAAGAGCCATTACGAGCAATAGAATTTTTTTCATAATAATTTGATTTAAGTTTTGAGTTTCTTAAATATAACCTAAAAAAAATATAAAAAAGTTAATTTTTGATTAGTGTATTATGCGTTTTCATCTGCAATTCTATATAAAAAAATACAATAACGTTAAGTGTTGGTTAAATTTAGATTAAGAGTAATTTTTTGATAAAAAGTAGTTTTTTGTAAATTTTAGCTTGCAAAAAAAAACACTTAAAATATATATATTTTAACATTAAATTAACATTTTATGTTTACATGCAATCTGTTTTAATTAAAAAGCGATAATTCAGATTAAATGTGTTAAATGTTTGATTGGCTTATGGTTTGTAAGGTTTTCTTACCTATGTGTTTGTTTTTAATCTGTTTTAACTATTTAAAATAGATTGATTTAAAAGGAAAACAAATTTTGTTTAGTAAAAGTATCGTGAATTTTAAACACAAATTACTTAATTTTAATAAACCGAATATGTTTATATTTGCTTTACTTATTTTGCAAATACATATATGAAGTACAAAAGAATACTTTTAAAATTGTCGGGAGAAGCTTTAATGGGCGATTTACAATATGGTATAGATCCTAAACGTTTATCGGAATATGCACAGCAAGTTAAAGAAATAACCAGTTTAGGGATTCAAGTAGCTATTGTAATAGGAGGTGGGAATATTTTTAGAGGTGTTGCTGGAGCTAGTAAGGGAATGGATCGCGTACAAGGAGATCATATGGGTATGCTTGCTACAGTTATTAATGGTTTGGCTTTGCAAGGAGCTATGGAAGATCAAGGTATAAAAACACGTTTACAATCTGCTATTGAAGTTAACGAAGTAGCAGAACCCTTTATCCGTAGAAGAGCAATGCGTCACTTAGAGAAAGGACGTGTCGTTATTTTTGGAGGAGGTACAGGGAATCCTTATTTTACTACCGATTCAGCTGCAGTACTAAGAGCTATAGAGATTAAAGCAGATGTAATTTTAAAAGGAACACGTGTAGATGGAATTTATACAGCAGATCCAGAAAAAGACGCTTCAGCAACAAAGTTTGATACGATTTCTTTTGAAGATGTTTTGAAAAAAGGTTTAAAAGTAATGGATACCACAGCTTTTACTCTAAGCCAAGAAAATAAACTGCCAATTATTGTATTTGATATGAATACAAAAGGGAATTTATTAAAATTAGTAAAAGGAGAAACTGTAGGTACCACAGTAAACGTATAACAGAAGAAAATTATAATTGAGTACGGTAATGAATGAAGAAATAGATTTTATATTAGATAGTACAAAAGAGTCTATGAAAGGGGCTTTGGCTCATTTAGAAAAACAATTTTCTAATATTAGAGCAGGGAAGGCAACCCCTTCTATGTTAGGGAGCGTAATGGTAGATTATTATGGTTCTCAAACACCATTAAATCAAGTAGGTAATGTGTCTACTCCAGATGCTAGAACCATTACAATTCAGCCCTATGAAAAATCGATGATGCAAGAAATAGAAAAGGGAATTATGTTAGCTAATTTAGGTTTTAATCCTATGAATAATGGAGAAGTAGTTATTATTAGCGTTCCACCCCTTACCGAAGAGCGTCGTAAAGATTTAGTAAAACAAGCGAAGGCGGAAGCAGAAGATTCTAAAATAGGAGTGCGTAATGATAGAAAGAGCGCAAATAATGAAATTAAGAAATTAGAAAAAGAAGGTCTTTCGGAAGATTTAGCTAAAAATACAGAAGCCGATATTCAGAACATGACAGACATTCATATTAAGAAAATTGATGAAATGTTAGTGGTTAAAGAAAAAGAAATAATGACGGTGTAATTACTGTTATATACCGAAAAAGCAACGTTGAAAAACGTTGCTTTTTTTATGATAATATTCAAAGTTAAGTAAGTTTTGAAAAAACGAAAAATCAGTAAATTTTGGAATGCTTTTGCACAAATAGTGCTTTCCAATAAGATAATTGTTACCTTTTTTTTAATCCTTGTAACTATAGGATTAATGAGTCAATGGAAAAATATTGGTTTTTCTTTTACAGAAACTAATTTATTACCAGACAACCATGAGGTTAATATACAATACAATACTTTTTTAGATAAATTTGGAGAAGAGGGAGTCGTTATTGTTATGGCTATTAATGATACTACTATTTATACTCCTCAAAAATTTAATGCTTGGAACAAACTAAATAAAGAGATTGATAAATTTGAGGAAGTAGATTTTGTAGTTTCTTTTTCAGAAATGAAAGAACTTAAAAGAAATGAAAATCCAAAATCATTTCAGCTTACTCCAATTACAACAGTAAAAGAGTTTACGCAAAAAGATATAGATTATTATAAAAATAAACTCTTAAACGAGCTTCCATTTTATAAAGGACTTATCTATAGCAATTCTAAGAAGACCATACAATCGGCTTTGTATATTCGACAAGATGTAGTGAATACAAGAGCAAGGAGAGACTTTATTATTAAAAAACTTAATCCATTAATAGAACAGTTCGAGAATTCTGAAAATATTGACATAAAAGTGTCGGGAATGCCTTTTATTAGAACAATGAACTCTAAGAACATATTTGATGAAATGAAATTGTTTTTAGCGTCAGCGTTACTTATTACGTCGGGCTTATTCTTCTTCTTTTTTCGTTCGGGACGCGCTACTTTAATTTCTATGGCAACTGTGGTAATAGGAGTGTTATGGGCGTTTGGATTTATAGGTTTATTTCATTTTGAAATTACAGTACTTACTGCCATAATCCCACCTTTGATTATTGTTATAGGAATACCTAACTGTATTTTTTTAATTAATAAATTTCAACAAGAAATACGTAAGGAAGTCGATAAACATAAAGCTTTACGATTAATGATTAGTAAAGTAGGCTACGCTACTTTAATGACTAATGTAACCACGGCTATGGGTTTTGCTACTTTTACACTTACAGGAAATACTCTTTTAACACAATTTGGAATTGTAGCTTCTGTATGTATATTAGGATTGTTTGTGCTTTCTATTTTGGTAATTCCATTATTGTATAGTTTAATGCCATTACCTAAGAAACGACATTTAAAACATTTAGATAGACGTTGGATAGATGGGTTAATAAACTGGATGAATCATATAATACGTAATCACAGAAAGATTATTTATTTAATTACAGTATTAGTTATAATTGTTTGCGCTGTAGGTGTTCGAATGATTAAGGTTTCGGGAAGTTTATTAGAAGAAATGTCGAAAGACCAACAGTTTTATCATGATATAGTGTTTTTTGAAGATGAATTTGATGGAATTATGCCCTTGGAGGTAATGATTGATACTAAAAAGCCTAAAGGAGTTTATAAGTTGTCAACTTTGAAACGCATAGAGCAATTAAACAAAGCTATATCTTCTTACCCAGAGTTGTCGGAAACTAAATCTATAGTAAATGTAGTGAAATTTGCTAAGCAAGCATTTTATAATGGAAATCCTAATTACTTTAAATTGCCAACGAAACAAGAGCGTAATTTTATGTTGCCATATGTTAAATCGTTACAAGAAAATAGAAATTTCTTGTCGTCTTATGTAGATTCTACAGGGCAATATGCACGCGTATCTACTTATATGAGGGATGTAGGAACCGATAAAATGGAAAAAATAGAAGCTTCTTTATTTCCAAAAGTAAAAGAAATTTTTCCAGAAGCTAAATATATAGTGGACTTTACGGGAAGAGCTTTGATTTTTCAAAAAGGGACAGAGTATTTGGTAAAGAATTTAATACAATCACTATGTCTTGCAGTGTTACTTATTATAGTTATTATGCTATACATGTTTCGTTCGTGGAAAATGGCTTTAGTTTCTTTATTGCCTAACCTACTTCCTTTACTTATTACAGGAGGCATTATGGGGTTTGTGGGGGTACCTATAAAACCGTCGACAATTTTAGTGTTTAGTATTGCTTTTGGAATTTCAGTAGATGACACTATTCATTTCTTAGCCAAATTTAAACAAGAATTAGCTAAAAGCAATAATAATTACTCTTTAGCCACTTACAATGCCTTAAGTGAGACAGGCTTAAGTATGTTTTATACTTCTACAGTGTTGTTTTTTGGATTTGGTGTATTTATGCTTTCTAGTTTTGGAGGTACTATTGCTTTAGGAGGGTTAACCTCTGCAACCTTATTATTTGCAATGCTTTCTAACCTTATTTTACTACCAGCATTATTACTTTCTTTAGGGAAAAATAACAATTCTTAGGTACTATAGCAGGTTGTTACAAAATATTGCCTAAGAACGTAAAAATATATTTATAATAACCTCGTTATGAATTATATTTGCTTTTAAAGCAACACAAACTAAAACTCCATGATAAACGCTTACCTATATATTGATGATAAAAAATATCGATTACTTAATCTATTTTTTAATTTCAGTCAAAGTTTAGGAACTAATAATAAACCTAGGAGATTCCTATGGGAGGACAATTGCAGTTAACTATACCTGCTGTAGATAAAGATTTGGAGTTATTAAATTGGACTATCCACAGTACGATGCAAAAAAAGGACGCATCGAAATTATGGCTAGGGATGGAGGGAGTATTGGTTTTAAAATGGAATTGGCCAATGCCTACGCCACTTCGGCAACTTACATCTATAATTCCGATTCATCCGAACCTATGAATTATACCATAACGGTTACCGCGGGTATTCTTCGTATTAATGGAGATAATGATACTATACACAAGCAAACTTGGGACGATGGTACTGCTTTTGACACCCCAACTCCTTTAACGGTAATTGAAGAAGATGTAGAACCTAAAATTTTAAATTCTTATCTTGAAGATAAGCAAGGGAATAGAGTTGCCAAGCCTAAAATAAATCAAGAACTATATTTAATAGTTAAGACAAAAGATATGATAAATGAATCTATAGATATTGATTTATCAGACAGTAATATTGATTTTGAATACCAAGGAAGTATTTTAGCTGACGATCAATTAAATAATTATAATGTAACAAATGATTTAATGAAAATTCCTTTAATAGCTAGAAAACAACAATAAGCTATGCCCATTATAACACAAACAGGAAACCCTAGTAATTCATTAACAATACCAGGTTGGACCTTAGCCGATGAGTTTTTGCCTTTACTAAAGTTTGATAATCCATCAAAATACAATGTAAAAGATGAAGAACTTATTCCAAGTGGTGACTCTGTAAAATTATCTAAATACTTAGATAAACCTAATCAGAATTTAAAGGTCTTACAATTAACTACAGAAAAAAATACAATATCCCTACCCTTCAAAATATTAAAAGGAAGTGATGATAGTGATGATGAAGACGGTATCGTTACAGTAAAACTATCAACAAACGATCCTAAAATAAAATTAAAAAGCAAAAATGAATTTAAAAGTTCTTACGGTTCTAAATACTCTTTAGAATTAGAAATGAATCCCGAAAAATCATTAGAGTTTTTTGTTGATTTT
>CALLUJ010000058.1 GCA_938011245.1 uncultured Aquimarina sp.
TATATTATTGAAAAATAAAAGACTATCAGCTTGCAGTTTCCATGCTTCACACTTTTTTAAGGAACACAGATTCATTTAAGAGCTTACATTACTTATATCTACCATATGAGTAGTTTAAGCTTTGTCTCATTATATAAATAGGTCAACCTATCGCCTTAAAGTATACAGTCATCTTTAGGGTTTTTAATAGCTTGACTTTTAATAAAATAAATCCTAAATTTGCTATTAAGTTTTAATAACGACAACGCTCGTTTGAAAATACATTTTCACGATGTATATCGCATAAAACTTAAGGATATTTATTAGCATAAATCCTATTCTACTTTAAGGCGCTAGGTTGTCTTTTTCAAGAGCAAATGAATCAAGTTAAAAATTTTAAGTGAAGCATGGATATTGCGTACAACATCAATATATAGATAAGCATTAATCATTGAGTTTAACTTGTATTTTAAAAGCTAATATACATTAAAACGAGTAGATTATGATGTGTTTTCTTGGATTCAATGTTTTGCAACGGTTAGTACAAGAAATGTATGGCAGGTGATGAGCAATACGTTTCGGATTGGTACTAAGCCAAATATAAATATTTTGCTTTTATCATTCTTGTAAATGCTAAATTTTATATTTGGCGACTTTGCAAATAGACAACAGCCTTGCGACTAAACACTAATCGCCCAATTTGTTATATATAGTGTTACCAAATGTTTTACTTAGCATCAGATATTAATTTATTAATTTCCTTTTGCAGTTTTGGAATATGATTGATGATTATGGACCAGATATTTTCGTCAGATATATTATCATAGGCGTGTATTACTTGATTCCTTAATCCGATAATTGCTTTCGCGTTAGAAATATTTTTTTCAAAACTAGAGTCTCTTTTTAGAATACGATTTACTGCCTCTCCAATAATTTCAAGGTATCGTTCGATAGCCCTTTTAAGCATTGTATTTTTTCTATATTCAAAAAAGTCTTTCTCCGTATTTTTGAAATAAGAATCTATTTCATTTAAAGCCAAATAAATATCGTATATCCATTTTAAGAATTCTTTCATCCATAAATCAACTCTTTATTTTTATTTATAGAATTAATTAAAATAGGATTTCGAAGAGTTTGTTCTTCTACAAGGTCAATTTCACGTTTAAATATCTTGCCAAGTTTGTCCTTAAAGGATATGTAATTATCAAAATAAATACTCAAGTCAGAAATGTCAAATTTAACAAGAAAGTCTATATCACTTTCTTTAGAAAAAGTATTATTTGTTGCAGAACCAAACAAATACAGTTTTTCAACCTTATGTTTTTTACATAATGCCTTTACTTTGTTTATATTTCGTTCAATTAATAACACAACTCAAATATACTTAAAAATTAACGAGGTTAGCTTCTCAATGATTTTTTTAATATTTGATAACGTCTCGTATAAGAAACGTAGGGCAGGTAATTAGCAATACGTTTCGAATTTGTACTAAGCCAAATATAAATATTTTGCTTTTAGCTTTTTTGTCTGAAATGCCAAATTTTATATTTAGCGGACTTTGCAAATATTCACATACCTTTCGGAAAGCACAAATGCCCTATGTTTTTTATACATTGTTACCCAACGTTTTTAGCTAAGTTTGAAACAAAAAAAAACGACTTAAAGTCGCTTTTATAATATTGTTTTAGAATTATTAAATTAAATCGTCTTCTCCGTATTTGATATTTGATTTCATAATTATATGTTTTTAATTAAAATAATCTTTGTGCAAAGTAATGTTTTTTATTTATATAAATAACGTATTTAACATCTATTTATTTTATACCAAAAGATATACCAAATCCTTGCTGTGGCAAAATTAAACCTTTTTTATGAATCCTACTAATAGTTCTTTTATGGCCTATGTGCTTTCTTTCAAATCTATTAACTAAACCAATATTAAAGAAAGAAACCATCATATTTTCAGGATAACTTATACTGACGTCCATTTCTTTTGTTATTGAGTTAACTCTAATTAATTTATAGTTATCCTCATTTATACAATATTCCCTTCTCTCTTTTGTTTCAACTAAAAATTTCTTTTTATTAAGTACGGTTATAGATAATTTAAATTTTTTTTCAAATTCATCTTCAATAATTTCAGGTGTAGCTTGTTCAAGAAAATCTTCACCATCAATTTTATAATATATTCTTTCGTTTGTTAGGTTGTCAAGTACCGGTGTTTTGTCTATTGTAAAGACGCTTTCTAGTTTTACTGAGTTTTCTCCCTCAGCTAGAATAACATTGTAACTGTAAGATTGAGTGAATTTGATTATGTTATCTTCGGTCAATTCATCAATTTTTAATGTGTAACGAAAGTCTTCATAGTAGTATTTATGCTTGATTGGTAAATAAGAATTTAAAATCAAATTATTTAATTCACTACTAATTGCAGGAAACTTTTTATCGTAAACACTCTTAGATACTTTCTTCCATAGTTTCGGTAAGTCATTCCTGTTTTCAATAAATTTTGTTCCTAATACTATTTTTTCGATTTCAGTTTTAAAAATCCCTGTAAACTGAAGAGACTTAAGTACTGAAGCGAATACACCAGAAGATAATACTGATAGTCCAATTTTTTCTAAAATATCTTGTATGTAGATATTAAAAACATTCCAAGATGACATATAAATTATTAGAATACCAATAATTAATAATACCCAAAATAGATTTCTGTAAACTTGATGTGTGAATTTTTCTTTTTTACTCATTTATAAGTTTTTAGTTAGTTGTTTAATGTTGGGTAACGTTCAGTATAAGAAATGTAGGACAAGTGATAGGTACTATCGTTTCGATTTATTACTTAGCTAAATATAAATATTTTGCTTTTATCTTTTCTTTTTTAAACGCCAAATTTTATATTTAGCGGACTTTGTTAATATTCACAGACCTTTCGGTTTAGCACAAATGCCCTATGTTTTTTATTTAGTAAGTTTCCGTTTTTATTAACTCTCCAGATTTATTATAAAATTTCCATTCTCCAGTTCGCTCACCATATTTCGCACCATTATTATAGAAACCTTCTGTTCTTAAATTTCCATTGCTATGATAAGTTTTCCAAATTCCAATATAATCACCGTTTGAGTAACTACCTTTTTCTAATAATGTTTTGTCTTCGTAGTAATATTCATATTCTCCTTCTTTATATCCATTTGAATAAGTTTTAATTTCTTTTACATTTCCATTGATGTGATATTTTTTCCATTTTCCGATTCTTCTATCATTAGAATAGAATCCTTTTCCCTTAATATTTCTGTTCGGAAAGTATTGTTTCCATTCCCCAACATATTCTCCTCTCAGAAATTGACCAGCACGCCATAAATCACCATTTTCATCATAGTATTTCCATTCTTTGTTCCTCAAACCATTATCATAATTTTGTATTTCACTCACTTCTCCGTTTTTATGAAACTCTACCCATTGTCCGTTTTGCTTACCATTAATATAATTTCCTTTAGACTTTAATTGTTTGTTTTCATAATAAAAAAGCCATTCACCATTTCGTTCTCCATTAATTAATTTCCCAATTTTACTTAGTTCTCCGTTTTTATGATATTCTTTTTTGACTTCTGTGCAAGAAACCAGCAGAAGAAAAATTACTACAAATATTCGAATCATTTTTTTGATATTTTTGCCATCTCTAATATATAGTTACCATAAAAGAGCATCAACAATATTATGTAATTTATATTTCTCATTTTGTTTCACAAATAATATTTTTTTCCACGATTTCGCACTATTAAGTAGTAAGTTTATTGTAATTCATTTACTTAAATTTTGCCTTTTCGCTAATTATAAAATAGAATCTATGCAGCTTTTTACCCTAAGTTTAGCATAATTTTATTTTTAAACATACTCTTAAACAAAACAACAAATCACTTAGATAATTAAGTATTAATACGTAGTTTTGTGTTGAATGTTTTAAAACTCCCTAATGTCAAAAAATTCATCATGTAAATCTACGTGTTCCTACTGTGGTGTAGGATGTGGTATTATTATTAATAAAGATACTAATGGCACAATAACGGTAGAAGGAGATAAAGATCACCCTGTAAATCAAGGTAAGCTATGTTCTAAGGGTATGAATCTTCACCATGTAGTTCAAGATAAAACAGATCGTTTACTTAAACCACAAATGAGATGGAGTAAAAACCATGATTTGCAAGATGTGTCATGGGATCAAGCATTGGATAGAGCTGCAGCCGTTTTTTCTTCAATAATAAAAAAATACGGCCCTAATAGTGTTGGTTTTTATGTCTCTGGACAATGCTTAACAGAAGAATATTACTTATTCAATAAGCTAACCAAGGGGTTTATAGGAACTAACAATATAGATACCAATTCTCGTTTATGCATGAGTTCTGCTGTAGTAGGATATAAACAAGCTCTAGGAGAAGATAGTGTACCTATTGCTTATGAAGATATAGAATTGGCAGACTTATTTATGGTTGCAGGAGCTAATCCTGCTTGGTGCCATCCTATATTATGGAGACGTATAGAAGCAAGAAAAGAGTCTCATCCTGAAACTAAAATTATAGTAGTAGATCCTAGAAAAACACAAACTTGTGATTTAGCAGATTTACATTTGCAAATTTTGCCAGGAACAGATGTAACGTTATACAATGCTATTGCTCGTAGATTAATAGATAAGAAAAAGATAGACACTACTTTTATAGAAAAACATACCGATAATTTTGAATCCGTTAAAGAAGCTGTATATACCACTTCAATTAAAAAGGCCGCCAAAGAATGCGGTGTATTAGTAGAAGAAATACATAAAGCAGCAGAATTAATTGGAAATGCAAAGGGTTTTATTACATTATGGGCAATGGGGTTAAACCAAAGTTCTATAGGCGTTAATAAAAACAATGCTCTATTAAACCTTTCTTTAATGACAGGGCATATAGGAAAACCTGGGTCAGGACCTTTTTCTTTAACTGGACAGCCTAACGCTATGGGAGGAAGAGAAGTAGGAGGAATGGCTAATTTATTAGCGGTTCACAAAGATTTAGCAAACGAACAACATAGAGAAGAAGTCGCTAATTTTTGGGGAGGCAAAGAAATTTCAGGAAAACCAGGTTATACTGCAACCCAAATGATTGATGCTTTAGAATCGGGCGAATTAAAAGCGATATGGGTAGCTTGTACTAATCCGCTAGTTAGTTTACCGAATTCGAATAAAGTTGAAAAAGCCTTGAAAAAGGCAAAATTTGTTATAGTACAAGAAATTTCTGCTAATGCTGAAACCTTAGAATATGCCGATTTAGTTTTACCTGCCGCAGCATGGGCTGAAAAGGAAGGGACAATGACTAATAGTGAGCGCCGTATTTCTCACTTATCAAAATTAGTTGATGCACCAGGCGAAGCCATTCCAGATGTTGAAATTATTTGGCAATTTGCTCAAAAAATGGGTTACGAAAGTTTTAATTACTCCCATGTTTCCGAGGTCTACGACGAGTATATTAAAATGACGGAAGGGACAAGTATTGATATTACAGGACTAAGCTACGATCGATTACGAGAAGAAGGAACCTTCCAATGGCCAGTACCTGTTGCCGGACACCCTGGAACTCCAAGACTGTTTACCGACTATAAGTTTTACACAGATAATGGTAAAGCTAAGTTTATAGTACCTCAATTTACGAAACCAAACTCTGAAAAAATAAACGAAAATTATCCTTTAATAATGACCTCTGGTCGAATTAGAGACCAATGGCATACCCGTACTAAAACTGGAAAAGTAAATCGTTTACTCACACATATTCAAGACCCCTATGTGGAAATGAATCAAGTAGATGCTTTTGTTAGAGGATTAAAAGATGGCGATATTGCTACTATTTCTAGTAAAAGAGGAACAACCCAAGTAAAAGTAATAATTACAGATACTATAAATAAAGGTGTGGTTTTTATGCCTATACACTGGGGTAAAATATTTGGGAATGATTATGCGCGTGTAAACAATTTAACAACAAGTATTGTAGATCCCATTTCTAAAGAACCCGATTTTAAATTTTCGGCAGTCCAAATAGCAAAGTTTGTAAAGAAAAAGCAAAAAATTTGTATTATAGGAGCAGGAACAGCAGCCTTTAGGTTTATACAGACTTACCGAGAACACAATACAGAAGACGAAATTGTGGTTTTTTGTAAAGAAGAATATCCATTCTACAACAGGGTGCTGTTACCAGAATATGTTTCTGAAGAACTTACTTGGGAACAATTACAAAAGCTTAGAAAAGGAGAGCTAGAACGTTTTGATATTAGATTGGAAACAAACAATCCTGCGGAAGAAATTAATAAAGAAGAAAAGTATATTATAGATAGTAAAGGAGAAAAACACTTTTACGATGTCGTGCTAATGGCAACAGGAAGTAGAGCTTTTGTTCCTAAGGAAGTGCCAATACATTTACCTGGAAGATTTACTATGCGTAATCGATCCGATGCCGATCAATTAAAAAACTATTTAAACGATTCGGGAGTTTCTCAAGAAAACCAGCACGTAGTAATTATAGGAGGAGGATTATTAGGGTTAGAATTAGCTGCAGCGTTAAGAAAAACGAATGTAAACATTACCATTATTCAACGAGGAAGTAGATTAATGGAACGTCAACTAGATGTAGTAGCAAGTAGATTGTTAGCTGACGATGTTAGAGATAGAGGAATTCAAATTTATTTTGATAATGAAGTAGATACTGTATTTAATACCTCAGATTATAATTTATCGGTAACATTAAAAACAGGTAGAGAGTTATCTTGTAACGCAGTAGTTTACTCTATTGGTACCATTCCAAATATTGAATTAGCCAAATCTATAGGCTTAGATTGTAAGCGAGGAATAGTAGTTAACCACTATTTACAAACTTCAAATCCTAATATTTTTGCAGTTGGAGAAATTGCCGATTTTAATGGAAATTTATACGGTATTACAGCAGCAGCAGAACAACAAGCTGATATTGTAGCTAAATTTTTATTAGGAGATTATTCTGCAATTTACAAAGGATCGGTGTTTATGAATATTTTAAAATTTGAAGATTTAGACCTTTGTAGTATTGGTACTTTGGATTATCCGCAAGATGACCCTGCATACCAAGAAATATTACTTATGGATGTTTCTAAGCGCTTTTATAAGAAATGTATAGTGTACAACGATTGGCTTATAGGAGCTATTCTTATGGGAGATAAAAGTGAATTTGCAGACTTTAAGCGTTTAATAGAAGAGAAAATAGAGCTTTCAGAAAAAAGAGAGGAATTACTTAGAGGTAGTAATACAGGAGAGCCCATATTAGGTAAATTAGTGTGTTCTTGCAGTCAAATTGGAGAAGGTAATCTAGAAAAAGCTATTCAAGAAGGATGTCACGATTTTGCAAAACTATGTCAGCAAACTGGAGCAGGATTAGGTTGCGGTAGCTGTAAAAGTGAAGTAAAACAAATTATGGAAAATACATTGCAAACAGCCTAAATTTATAATAATGGAATTACAACGCTTTCATGTAAAAGGAGGAATAATATCGCCAGGAGAATTACAAAAGGTAATTGCTATGGCAGAATTTATAGGTTTAGATGCTCTGCATTTTGGATCTCGTCAAGACATTCTTTTTCCTTCAAAAAACGATAATAAAGATATCACAGAAGAGCACAAAAACTTTGATGTAAAACTATTTGCCACCCCCGAGCAACAAAACATAATGAGTTCGTACGTAAGTATAGATATATTTCCGTCTACCGTATGGCTTAGGGGAACTACTTATTTATATATATTAGAAGAATTTAGATATTCGCCCGAATTAAAAATAAACATTGTGGATCCTAAACAACAAATGGTTCCATTGTTTTCAGGGGATATCAATTTTATAGCTTCCGAACATGAAGACTATTGGTTTTTATATTTAAAATTACCTAACATAGAACAAGAATATTATCCTGTTTTAATTTATACATGGGATATTGCTCATATGTGTGAACTTATTGAGGATGTCTATAATAATGTAACATCGGTACAAGGGTTATTTGAATTGTTAAATAAAACAACATCATTAAATAACAAAAACATAAAAAAGAAACTTACAATTAATTTTTCTCCATTTCCTTATTATGAAGGAATGAATAAAATGCGAACTAATCAATATTGGTTAGGCTTATATTGGAGAAATAACAGATACAGTATCGATTTTTTAAAAGCACTATGTACATTTTGTGTAGATAACCGTATTGGAAAAATATGTCTTACTCCTTGGAAATCCTTTATAGTTAAAGGGATTCAGACAAATTCTAAAATTTTATTAGAAAAATTACTAGGCCAGTACGGTATTAATGTAAGACATTCTGCATTGGAGTTAAACTGGCACTTACCAGTAGATAATCAACAAGCCTTAGATTTAAAAAAGAATCTAGTATTAAATTTTGACCAAAATGATGTAAGTACTTATGGTCTTACCTTTGGTATAACCTCGGAGGCAAATACAAGTAAATATTTTACTTCTATTGTTATAGAAATTAACCCATTACCCAACATAGAGCAATCTAGTTTTGTAGTAAGACCTACATATAATGTACTTTATGCTATAAACTTTAATCCAAACTCTAGAAGTTATGTTGTATACGCACAGGATGTGGATATGATGGATTTACCTAATTTGTTAATGGAGTTAACAAAAACATATTTTCAAAATTTAGGAACAGAACGGAAAGATTTGATAAAACCAGGATCATTAAGGTTAGAAGAAGAAAAGGTAGTATTAGAAGTATATCAATGTAATAATTGTCAATCTATCTACGACCCTTCTATAGGAGATGAAGAAGGGGAAGTAGAAGCAGGAACGTTCTTTGAAGATTTACCACCAACTTATACCTGTTCTGTTTGTGATAGTGCTCTTACTGAATTTAGTGCTACAGAAATGGAGTTTATGGAAAAGTAGATTTCTTTGTGTAATTTGTTGTCAAAAAAACAGTTTTTAAACGTACTCAGAAAATAAAATTTTTAAGAAATACATTCGTAAAACAGAGTTAGCTTTATCTAATAAAATCCAAGATTTAATAAATTCAAATCTTGGATTTTATTTTTAGTTGGGCGCCTTATTCTAATTTACTTTATATCAATTTACAGATAAAACACTTGTATAAATAGGTTTGAGATGTTGTTATTATTAGCAATCGATTTTATAACACCTATAAATAAGCAAAAACAATAATCGTAAATTTTATTATAGAAAATCTAAACGTCAAAAATCAAAAAATACATCAAAAAAGATGGTATTCCCTACAGATGACGCTCTTAAAAAATTAGTGTAGCTGGTACTAACGTAGATTACAAAAAATAGGCAGCACCAATTCATAATTGGAGACTTATACTTTTCTCTACTCATTCATATTCGCACCTCTATAGATCGATACTTAATTATAACTTGTTATGCTTATCCTTAAGCACACCTAAAGTTCATTCCATCGATGATTGACCCCAGCAATGATCAGCCTTTCCATGGTTTGATTACCAAATAACTTCTATTAAACTTATAGCAGAATTTGTTAAGGTAGTTTTGAAGAAAATCATTACCAATTCTATGATGCACATCTAACAATAGTCTTTTTGCATTGCTTATTGCTGTATGAACCCATGGTAATGTCACTTTGACATTTTTCTTATCTACTTTTTGCGCTTTATTATTAATTTTTGAAGTAATCTTTTTATAGCTTGAGTAATCATCTGACACAGAATTTGTTCCTTTTTCTACACTTTTCTCTATTTCTTGATTCAGTGTTTCTGCAGCTAGGTTTTCAATTACTTTCATTTTTAGATAGCCTACTTTT